>JAYTGM010000137.1:0-2374 GCA_043733425.1 Terriglobia bacterium | reverse complement strand
GCTCAGGAGAGTAATCTTCCAGGCGCGCTTCCTGCACGACAGGAATGTTATCCACCGTCAGCGCTTCGATAGATGCCGCCTTCATCTGTGTATCGAGCGCGCTCGAACCACTCAGATGCTCAGACCACAACGCTTCAGAATAAGCGGCCAGACCGTTTTCCACCCATAGATGATTTCGGGAACCGGCGGAAACCTGCGTGCCCCACCACTGGCGTGAGATCTGGTTCGGCAGTACACGCATATTTACGTCGTGCCCAATCGCGCGCGGGCTCAAAAATATAAGTCCCGGCGCGGCATATCCGCTCGGTGCGTTTGCTTCGGTCTCGAATACCGTCAGGTTCGCGTAAGGCGCAATGCCGAACAAACCGGTAAAGTAATTCACCATCTTGGCCGTCTCTTCCCCGTAGACGCGCGTCATGGCCGCTTCCGTGCCGCGGAAAAAGAGATACGTCGTCAAGCCGTCAGCGGGCTGTTTCACCGCAGCCGTCCGGCTCACGCCCAAGCTCCCTGGGAACGCTGCCTTGGCAAACTGAAAAGCGAAAGTAGTCTTATCGCCAGCCGCTTTCGACGTGCTATTTCCGCTTGCCGCAACCTGAAACCCTGTCGGGACCGTGATATTCAGGTCTGCTGCAAAACGGTCAGTGGAATACCCACTTACCGGAAACCAGCGGCCCGGGTAAAGCAGGTATGCGTAATCGTCGTGAATCGCCGCAAACTTAATGCCGAAAATCGGCGAATCTTCCGCTCCGGTCAAATGGCCGTCGTAGACGAAATTGATGGTTACCGGAACGCCCTTTTCGAGCGGTTGCGGAAAGGTGACTCTCACCGTGAAATCGGATTGCGTGCGGTTCGAAGCAAGTGCTGTGCCTTTTTCGTCAGTTACTTTCGAAACCGTGAGGGCGTTATTTAATTCGAACACCGCGTTGGTGATTCCGGAATCGAGAGGTATAAAACGCACAGCCGCGCGTGCTGCTAGCGATTGCGTCTTGGCACTAATGTCGGCGTCGATTGTGTAATGCTCCACATCGATCCGGCTCCGGCGATCCTGGGCTGCCAAGGCCCCCGCTAGCGCGCACAGGCAAACAACTGTTTTAAACACCGCTTTCCTCCCAAACTCTAATTACTTCATCCGCCGCTCTAGCCATTGCACTTCGCCCTTCACTTCCCTGAAACCGAAGCCGCGATGCTACCACCGCAAGCTCTTCTCTCATTGTCCGCCGGGCGTCATCTGATCTGAGCAACGCCGCAGCTTCCCCCGCAACAGCACCCGCCGTCATTTGCCCCTGAATCAGTTCCGGCACAACGCGTTTTTCCGCAATCAGATTAACCATGGAAAAGAAAGGAATGGTGACCAGCATTTTCCCTAACAACCAACTCAAACGGTTTACCCGGTAAAACACTACCATCGGGGTTCCTAAAATTGCCGCTTCCGTTGTGACCGTCCCACTCGCGGCCAAGGCTAAATCGGCATGGGCCATGGCATCCCACGCTTCGCCATCTATGACTTGGATGGATGCGGAGCCAATGCGTTTCCGAAAAAATGAAACACCTGTATTAGGCGATGCAGGAAGCAAAAAATGGACAGAAAATTCTTGCTGCAACCGGTCCACCGCGCCCAATAAAGGGGCCAGATGCCGGATGGCTTCGCCCTTGCGGCTTCCGGGCAGAATGACAACCAGTTGACACCCCTCCGGGATGCCGTGTTTCGCCCGAAACTGCTCCCTGGTGAGTGTAGGGCGCGCTATTTCTGCCAGCGGATGACCGATATAGCGGGCATTTACTCCGTTTTCGCGAAAAAACTTCTCCTCAAAGGGAAAGATACAAATCAGACTCCGCACCAGACGCCGAATTGCTTTCAGGCGGCCTTTGCGCCAGGCCCAAACCTGGGGGGCAATCAAATACACCACCGGCACTTGCAATTTCGCCAGCTTGGCCGCCACGCGAAGATGGAAATCGGGCGAATCGGTCAGGATCGCCAGAGCCGGCTTGCGTTCCCGAACAGCCTTCAGCAACCGCCGGAACTCACCGTAAATCCGCGGCAGGTGACGGATTACTTCCACTAGCCCCACAACCGCCAGTTTCTCTGAAGCCACCACGGTTTCCGCGCCCGACTTACGCAACCTGGGCCCGGTGCAGCCGAAGAACTGAGTATCCGGCCAGCGAAGGCGGAGCTCGTCCACCAGCAGCGCCGCATAGCGGTCACCGGAAGCTTCGCCAGCAGAGACAAGTACGGTGCGGGGGGCATTAGGCATCCATCTGTTAAAATCGCATAGCTTTCCCCAAAAAAATTCTGAATGCCTGCTGAGCCCACCTTGTCTGCTCCTCTTCTTCCGGAAGAACTCCTTCGTACCCAGGGAGACCGGTTCCAACGCCT
>JAYTGM010000136.1:0-6727 GCA_043733425.1 Terriglobia bacterium | reverse complement strand
TTTTCACGATGCCGACGGATATTTTCCCGAACATCGATATTCCCGTTATCACCGTGATCTGGAGTTACAACGGGGTGTCCCCGGACGAGATGGAAAAGCGGATCACCACGGTCTGCGAACGCGCCATGACCACGACGGTCAACGATATCGAGCATCTTGAATCCCAGTCGTATAACGGCGTTGCGGTGGTTCGAGTTTTTTTTCAGCCCACCGCTAAGGTTGAACTGGCGATCTCTCAAGTCACCTCCATCGTGCAGACCATCCTGCGGATCTTGCCGCCGGGCATCTTTCCGCCGGCCATTATCAAGTACAACGCCTCCAGCGTTCCCATTCTGCAATTGGGTCTTTCCAGCAAAGAACTGACCGAGCAGGATCTTTACGATATCGGTATTAATTTCATTCGTACGCAGCTTGCCACCGTGCAGGGCGCTTCCATTCCGCTGCCCTACGGCGGGAAGCAGCGGCAGATTATGGTAGATCTCGATCCGGCCGCGCTGTATGCGAACCATCTTTCCGCCACCGATATTTCTAACGCCTTGAGCCAGCAGAATCTGATTCTTCCCGCCGGGACTGTTAAGGTAGGCGACCGCGAATATCTGGTGCGCCTGAATGCCAGTACGCAAACTGCTCTTGAACTGAATGACCTTCCGGTGCGCTCCTCGAATGGTGCCACTCTGTACATGAAGGATGTCGCCCAAATTCGCGATGGCTTCGCCGTTCAGCAGAGTATCGTGCGCGCGAATGGGTCGCGCGGCGCTCTTCTTTCGGTGCTGAAAAATGGCAACGCCTCCACGCTCGATATCGTGAAGCGCGTGAAAGCGGCCTTGCCGAAGATCTCCGCCGCGCTTCCGCCATCGCTTGAAATCAAGCAGCTTTTCGATCAATCCCTCTTCGTGCGGGCAGCAATCAGCGGCGTGTTGCGTGAGGGTGCCATCGCCGCCGGTTTAACCGGCCTGATGGTTCTGCTGTTCCTGGGAAGTTGGCGCAGCACCGTTATTGTTTGCGTTTCCATTCCGCTTTCCATTCTTACTTCCATCATTATGTTGGGGCTTATGGGGCAAACCATTAACGTGATGACTCTGGGGGGCCTTGCGCTGGCAGTTGGCATTCTGGTGGATGACGCGACGGTGGAGCTGGAAAATGTCCATCGAAACATGGGACTGAGAAAGCCTCTTACGCGCGCAATTCTGGATGGTGCCTCGCAGATTGCGGTTCCCGCTTTCGTATCCACGCTTGCCATCTGCATCGTCTTCGTGCCGGTTCTTTTGCTGACCGGAGCGGCAAAATATCTGTTTACTCCGCTTGCCGAGGCAGTGGTGTTTGCCATGTTGATGTCGTATTTTCTTTCGCGAACTCTGGTACCTACCATGGTTCACTACCTACTGCGTAGCGAGGTGGAACTCTACCGCAAAGGAGGCGAACACGCTCAGGGTGAAGGAGTGATCTGGCGTATTCACGGCGCGTTTAATCACAAGTTCGAGCGCATGCGCAACAGCTACAAGGGAGTGCTGGGCTGGTCACTTGAAAATCGCGGCTGGGTTGCCGCTGGCTTCGCTGTCTTCTGCATTTTGTCGCTGGGGCTGAGTGTTTTAGTGGGTCAGGATTTCTTTCCTTATATTGATTCCGGCCAGATGAGGCTGCACGTCCGTTGCCCGCAAGGTACGCGCATTGAAGAAACCGAGCGGGTCTTTGCGAATGTAGAGCGCGAAATTCGAACCATTATCCCCGGCAAAGAGCTCGACACGATTCTAGATAACATTGGCCTGCCCCCTGGGGGAATCAATCTCGCGTTCAGCGACAGCGCCACAATCGGCAATGGGGATGGGGAAATTCTGGTCTCACTGAATCAGGAGAAGCATGCCTCTACGCTCGAATACGAACGCAAACTTCGCGCTATGCTACGGAACAAATTTCCTGAAGAAACAATCTTCTTCCAGGCGGCGAACATTACCAATCAGATTCTCAATTTTGGACTTCCCGCTCCGATAGACGTACAGGTTGTGGGCCGCGATCCGATTGGAAATTATAAAATCGCTCAACAACTGGAGCGTGAGATGTCCGCTATCCCCGGTGCGGTAGACGTCCACATCCATCAGGAAGTGAGTTACCCGGAGGTTCGTGTCAATGTGGATCGTTCGAAGGCGGACCAGCTTGGTCTAACGCAGCGTGATATCGCAAATAGCATGTTGATCTCGCTGAGCTCCAGCGGCCAGGTGGCTCCGAACCAATGGTTGAACCCCGTGAACGGAGTCAATTATCAGGTGGCCGTTCAGACCCCCACCTACCGGATCGATTCATTCGATGCTTTGCAGCGTACCCCTATTTCTTCTTTGACAGGCCGTGGGCAGACGCAGCTATTGAGTAATCTGGCGACCTTGCGGCGAGGTGTATCGACAGCGGTAGTGAATCACTATAATGTTCAGCCGGTGTATGACATCTATGCGAATGTAGATCAGCGCGATCTAGGCGGCGTTGCCCATGGAGTGGATAAAATCCTGAAAGAGATTACTAAGAAATTGCCTAAAGGCGTAACGCTAGTGATGCGGGGCCAGGTAGACACCATGCGCTCTTCATTTCTTCGCTTGGGTATCGGCATCATCTTTGCGATTCTTCTGGTCTATTTGCTCATTGTGGTGAACTTTCAATCGTGGCTGGATCCGCTAATCATTTTGATGGCACTGCCCGGTGCCTTGTCCGGCATTCTTTGGATGCTCTTCATCACACAGACCACGCTGAATGTTCCTTCGCTAATGGGAGCAATCATGTGTATCGGCGTCGCCACGGCCAACAGTATTTTAATGGTTACCTTCGCGAACGATGAAAGACTGGCTGGAAAAAACGCGATGGAAGCCGCCCTCTCCGCCGGGTATACGCGCATCCGTCCCGTTCTGATGACCGCTCTTGCGATGATCATCGGGATGCTGCCCATGGCGTTGGGGCTTGGCGAGGGAGGCGAACAGAACGCACCACTCGGCCGTGCCGTAATTGGCGGCCTTCTTGTCGCCACGTTTACCACCCTCTTTTTTGTGCCGATTATGTACACGTTCCTTCGCAAGAAGGCCCCGGCGGATCTGGATCGTGAGATTGACGAAGAAGAACACGAAGAGCTGCCGGCTTAGGAATGGAAAGAGAACGCAAAGTATTGGAAGCGGGCGCGCCGCAAATGCTTTTGGACGACCCCGCGCATCCACGGGTCCCGCCGCCTGTTTCCGCCAGCAGAAAGCGCAATCGTGCAATCTGGCTTGTTTTCGGGCTTTTGATCCTGCTGCTGATTCTATTTCTTGTGGGCTATCTTCCACGAAGAGCCAGGGAGCAGGGCATTAACAAGGATGCCAGAGAGGAAGAATCCAGTCTGCCCGTGGTGAATGTAACTCAGGCCAGAAGGGCTGATGCTGCCTCTGAACTGCTGTTGCCGGGAAATGTTACGCCGCTTACCGAGGCATATATCTACGCACGCGCCGCCGGCTATATCAAGAAGCGATATGTAGACATTGGCGATCGGGTTCGAGAGGGCCAATTAATGGCTGAAATTGAAGCACCCGATTTGGATCAACAGGTTCTGCAGGCCCGCGCCGCGTTGCAGCAAACGCGGGCGAATCTTGGCCAGACACAGGCTTCTCTGGAGCAGGCCCAGGCTCAGCAGCGCTTGACGGGCGTAACGCTGACACGCTGGAAAACATTAGTGGGCCGCGGTGTACTTTCACAGCAGGAAGGCGATCAGAAGCAGGCCGATTACGATAACGCGACAGCTCAGGTTCACGTGGGCGAAGCGAATATAAGAGCCGCTCAGGACAACGTACACGCCAGCGAAGCCAATGTTGCACGGTTGGTGGAATTGCAAAGCTTTAAGAACATCCGCGCGCCCTTCACTGGCGTGGTCACGGCCCGCAGTGTCGATGTCGGTTCGTTAATTGCCGCGAACGGCGGCGGGCAAGGCAACCCTAATCTGGGGAGTGCCTCCGGGGGCGGCAACACCACTGGTGAACTTTTTCGTGTGGCCCAGATAGACCGCCTGCGCATCCTGGTCAACGTACCGCAGGCATTTGCCTCTGCCGTTCATGTTGGGCTGCCCGCCAATGTCACGGTGCAGGGTATACAGCGCAAGGTTCTCGGCCAGGTAACGCGTACTTCGAACTCGCTCGATCAGAACACCCGGACCTTGTTGACAGAGGTACAAATAGCGAATCAGGATCACGCTCTGCTGCCTGGCATGTACGCACAGCTTCAGTTTGTGGGCCAACGCCAGGAGCCGCCGATCTTGATCCCGGGAGACTGTCTGGTAGTTCGCTCGAAAGGTCCTGAGGTGGCAATCGTGGGGCAGGGGAACAAGGTCCACTTTCTTCCGGTTTCGGTGGGGCGCGATTACGGTATCGATTTGGAAGTGACTAGCGGCTTGCAAGGGGGCGAACGCGTCATTGTCAACCCGAGCGACGATGTGCGCGAAGGCGCTGAGGTGAAACCCGCGTTCATTAAGCAGAAAGCGCCAGCAAAGGCCGGCGATAAAAAATGAAGTTAAGGCGCGCAGCCCTCGCCGCTGCATTTCTTGTGACTACCCGAACCGGTCTTGCGCAAGATTCGCCAGCGGTTGCGCGCCCTTCTGACGGGCAGACCGTTCAGATTGGGAATGCACCAGGCGGCAACTTCCTTCGTCGGCTGACCACGCCATTTACTCCGCGGCGCGTGAACCCGGTTGATTTTCGGAATACCGGGCGGCTCCAAAGTCTGATCCGGGCAGGGCAGCTGTACCTCACCATAGACGACGCCATTGCGCTTGCGCTTGAAAATAACCTGGATATTCAGTTACAGCGGGACAATCCGCAAATTGCCCGAAACGACATTCTGCGCACGAAAGGCGGCGGCCTGCCGCGCGGAGTTCTGCTTGAAATCCGCGAGCTACCAGCGGGCGTCGGCGGACCAGGAAGTCCGTTGCTGACCACGGTGGGGGGCGTTACTCCCATCACCTCCATCTCTTCAAATTCCGCCGATCTGGCGCCAATTCAAGGTCAGCAGGTCACACTTTCCGTGCTGGGAAACACGCCCGTTTCCGTGGGTTCGCGCATCCCGCAGTTCGATCCCACATTGACCGGCAGCCTGAATTACCAGAAGCAGTCGATCCCGGAAACAAGCGTTTTCCTTGCGGGTGCGAACCCGCTTCAGAACAACACTGTCGGTGCCAACCTGGGATACCTGCAGGGCTTCTCCACCGGAACCACGATCAGCAGCGCGTTTAATTCCTCGCGCCTTAATAGCAACAATGCCAGGATAGATTACAATCCGTACACCTCAGGCAACCTGGGAATCACCCTCACGCAGCCGTTGTTGCAGGGGTTCGGGATCTCCACGAACCGGCGGTTCATCTCCATCGCGAAGAACAACCTGAAGATTTCGGACCAGGCGTTTCGGCAGCAGGTCATCGATACTCTCGCGTCGGTGGTTCGGCTTTATTGGGACTTGGTGAGCTTAAACGAAGACCTGAGAGTGAAACGGCAGGGATTGGCTCTTTCGGAAAAGCTTTACGAGAACAATAAGGCCCAGGTAGAGGTTGGTACGCTCGCCCCGATTGAAGTGAAGCGCGCACAGGCTGAAGTGGCTCGCAGCCGGCAGGATCTTGCGAATTCGACAGGACTGCTGCTGCAACAGGAGTTGATCGTCAAGACAGTTCTGACACGCCGCGGCACGGCTGATCCTGTGATCGGTGCAGTGCGGCTGGTGCCTTCCGACCGCATCCAGGTCCCGGCACAGGAACCTCAGCGAGAAGCGGGTTCACTGGTTCAGGCGGCGCTTGCGAGGCGGCCTGACTTAGCGCAAGCGCTGCTTCAGATTACCAATTCGGAGATCGGCCTGAAGGGTTCACGAAATGCTTTACTTCCAGAGCTGGATGTTATTGGAACGATTCAGAATAACGGGTTAGTCGGCCAGGTAAATTCAATAGCTCCAGTGGGGAACGCGGGACCAAGAAACGCCGACCCAACCTTTACAGGGGGCGGGGGAACCTTTCTCGGTCAGATTTTCGGCCATAATTACCCTAATTATTTCATAGGGGTGCAGCTCAGCATTCCACTACGAAACAGAATTGCTCAATCCGATCTGATAAGGGATGAAATCCAGTTGCGGCAAGCTCAAGTCCGCAGGCAACAATTGGAAAACCAGATCAGGCTTGAGGTGGAGAATGCGCTATTGAATCTGCAACGTGCGCGGGCAAGTTTCGACGCGGCGGTGGAGACACGCCAGTTGCAAGAGGAGGCCCTGGACGCAGAGCAACAGCGGTATGAAGTGGGTGCTTCCACGACATTTATGGTGATTCAATACCTACGGGATCTGGCACAAGCACGTTCCAGCGAAGTGGTCACTCAAGGCAATTACGCCAAGGCGATCGCGGCATTAGAACGATCTACGGGGCAAACCCTCGACACCTACAAGGTCTCTATGGACGATGCGTATCGAGGGCAGGTCTCCCAAAAAAACTAACGGGTGGCTACTTTCTTTTCCACGAGCGAGGCATTTTTGGTGCGCTGTTCGTCGACGATGGCGCGCAACCGACCGACAAGGTTCTTGCACATGTCGAGCTCTTCGCGATTCGGCTTGAAACCAGGCATCTTGGAATCGATAAACTGTTTGCGGAAGAGTTGATCGGAAGCCATAGTGGTAAGTATTCCAAGCTCTTCAGGTGTGAAGTCCAAGGTAAGTTTTTTCATCTGGATAGGTCAAGTGTAGCAGGAATCGGTCT
>JAYTGM010000135.1:0-16981 GCA_043733425.1 Terriglobia bacterium | reverse complement strand
AACTGCGGGCTCAATTAGGAAGCGCGGACCGCCGCCGCATTGACGAATATATGTCGGTTGTGCGGTCTCTTGAACAGCGCACCGAACGCACGGGCGTGAAAGGCCGGGGGGCATGGAAGCCGAAAGTGCCGCTGAACACGGTTGCTGCCCCGCAGGAGAATCCGAAAGATTATGCCGAACACGTGCGATTGATGCTGGATATGGTGGCACTCTCGTTTCAAAGCGACACAACGCGCGTGTGCACTTTCATGTTCGGCAACGCGGTTAGCAATGTGAACTTCCGGTGGCTTGACGGGGTGAGCGGGTCCCATCACGATATGTCTCACCATGCCAATGATGCAGACAAACTGCGGCAGTACCAATTGATTAACAAGTGGTACGTCGCGCAATACGCTTATCTTCTGCGGAAGTTGCAGGACGCTAAGGAAGGGGAAGGCTCGGTGCTGGATAATTCCATGGTCGCGTTTGTTTCCGCATTGAGTGACGGGAATAAGCACAACCCGCATAAGCTTCCCATTGTGCTCGCCGGCAAGGCGGGCGGCAGAATCGCATCCGGGCAAAATTTAGTTTTCCCGGAGGATACTCCCGCCGCCAATCTCTGGATGACGATGCTGAACGCTTTTGGCACACCGGTAGAGAGATTTGCGGACAGCACCGGCTTATTGCCCGGCGTGCTCGCCTCATAAGCTTTTGTCCCAGGTCGATTTTTAAAATGGAACTATCCAGAAGAGTATTCTTACTTGGCGCGGCGGCGGCAACCGCGTCCGCACAGGAATCAGGTGCACTGACAGCCGGACAGGTCATCGAACGCATCCAGAAGAATGTTGGCGTTCCTTGGCGAATACCCACTGTCGACACGATCAAGTCTGGAAGCGCTGCAACACGGGTGACTGGAATCGCGACAACCATGATGGCAACGCTTGACGTGGTGCAGCGCGCTGCCGCGGCAGGCAAAAATTTTGTCATCACCCACGAACCCACCTTCTATAGCCACGAAGATAAGACGGATGTTTTGAAAGACGATCCTGTCTATCAGTTCAAACAGGAATTCCTCGATAAGCACGATATGGTGGTGTTCCGATTTCACGACCACTGGCATGCTCACCGCCCCGACGGTATCGCAACAGGAATGGTACAGGCGCTTGGGTGGGAAAAGAATACCGATCCTCAAAATGCCCACCGGTTTCTCTTCAACGGAATTACGCTGGCGGCGCTGGCCAAGCAAATGGAGGACAAACTGAAGATTCGTTCCATTCGCGTTGTAGGAGACCCCAACCTGCCCGTACATTCCGTGGCAGGTAACTGGGGATATGCGGGAAGTTTGCGCCCGTTCACCAGCCCCGATCTGGATGTTCTGATTATCGGCGAGGCGCGTGAATGGGAGTTGATTGAGTACGCCGCTGATGCCATCACGGCAGGTAAGAAAAAGGGCCTGATTGTGCTGGGCCATATTCCCTCAGAGCAAGCAGGCATGCTGAATTGCGCTAACTGGCTGAAAGGATTTATCACCGAAGTGCCGGTCGAATTTGTTCCGGCGTCTGAACCGTTTTGGCGGCCTGCTTAGCGGGCTGCACTGCGCAGCGCGCACTCGCCCACTTCGTCACGCCGGTTAATAAGTGAGCAGGGCCCGAAGCAAGCAGCACTTCCTCGTAATCCAGAACAAATTCCCCCAGATCTTTTCGAAAGCTCCCTTCGCTATTCATCTCGCCTGAACTGCAGCGGAACACCAATTCGTGCGCGAGGAAATTAAACCCGATATCCAGCTAGCCTGTTATAAAAAACGGGCATTGCCGATGTGGAAAGTCCGCGAGCCGTAATGTAAAGCGGTACATTCCACCAGTTGTTTGGAACAGCGGTGAGGGCAACGCGCGTCTTCCCTACAATCTGCATCTAACGATGCAGGGTTTCGGCGGTATCTTGCCATTGCTCCCACTTGAGTTCCGGCCAAGACTCGTGGGGCATATCGGTTAAGCTAACAAGCCTTTCACCACCGTACCCGAAACATCGGTCAACCGGAACGGACGGCCCTGGTACTGGAACGTCAGCTTCGTATGATCGAACCCAAGCAGATGGAGAATTGTTGCGTGAAGGTCATGGACGTGAACCTTGTCTTTGATCACGTTGAAACCTAAGTCATCCGTCTCGCCGATTACCGCTCCCGGCTTTGTTCCGCCGCCCGCCATCCACATGGTGAACGCGTTCGGATGATGATCCCGGCCGTCGTTTCCGCCCTGGACCATCGGGGTCCGCCCGAACTCACCCCCCCAAATGACTAGCGTGTCTTCCAGCAGCCCACGCCGTTTCAGATCCTGGACAAGAGCCATGGTCGCGCGATCGGTATCCTGGCAGTTTTTCTTTAAATCTTTCGTCAAATTGCCATGCTGGTCCCAAGCCTCGTGATACAGCTGCACAAAGCGGGTCCCACGTTCCACCAGCCGCCGCGCTAGCAAACAGTTATTGGCAAACGATGCTTTTCCTGGTTCGGCTCCATAGAGATCGAGAGTCTCTTTCGATTCCTTCGAAAGATCCATCAAATCCGGGGCGCTGGCCTGCATCCGGAACGCCATTTCAAACGCGCTGATTCGTGTCGCGATTTCTGGATCGCCCGTAGCCTCAAGCTGCATCGTGTTTAGCTTGGAAATGGAATCGAGCGATGCCCTCTGCGTGTGTTCGTCAATGCCGGGCGGGTTGGAAAGATAGAGTACTGGCTCGCCGCCGCTGCGAAACTGCACACCTTGGTAGACGGTAGGAAGGAACCCGCTTCCCCAACAGGAATTGCCCCCGCTCGGCCCCTTCAAACCCGAACTGAACACGACGAAGCCGGGCAGATCCTGCGCTTCAGTCCCCAAGCCATAGAGTGACCATGAACCCATACTCGGCCGCCCGAAGAGCTGCGACCCTGTGTTCATCATCAACTGCGCGGGTGCATGATTGAAGACATCCGTCACCATTGATTTCACAATGGCGATATCATCCACCATGCTTGCCGTGTGGGGCAGCAGTTCACCAATTTCCACTCCCGAACGGCCCGCGCGAACAAACTTGTATTTCGAACCCAGCAGCGTGGAGTTCGGATTGATGAAGGCTGAGCGATAACCCTTGAGCAGTTCAGGCGGCGGCAGCGTGCCGTTGAACTTCGTAAGCTGCGGCTTGTTATCGAATAGCTCCAAATGGCTGGGAGCACCGGCCATAAACAAGTAGATAATCCGCTTCGCCTTCGGAGCGAAGTGCGGCTGCTTCAATGCCAATGGACCGTTTGCGGCGGAGGCGTTCCCCAACAAACTATTGAAGGCGATTGCTCCCAAGCCCACCTTGCACTGCTCGAAGAACCAGCGGCGGGTCATGTTTTCCGGGCTGAGATTAGATTCCTTTGTCATTTGCGCTTACTCCTTCGAGATTGCTTCATCCAGATTCAAAACTACCCGCGATACAACAGTCCACGCGGCCCATTCAGACGTCCCAATACCGTTCTCATTTTTCGCGGTAAGCAACTTTGCGCGGTCAGGGGCTGCGGCGTAATATTTCGTCTGGCTGGCCAGCAAAGCAAGCAGCTCTTTGCGCTCGGCAGCACCGGGCGGCCGCGAGAGCACCCGTCGGAACACGCTGTCCAGGCGCTGGCTGTCATCGTGGCGCGGTTCCTGAAGAGTATGCAGCGCAAGCGCGCGGGCGGCATCCACAAATAACGGCTCATTCAGACTCGCCAGAGCCTGCAAAGGCGTGTTGGAGCGCGCGCGGCGCACGCAGCTTGCATCGCCGTTCGGAGCGTCGAAAGTTTCGAGCACCGGGTAAGGCACTGACCGGTAGCGGAAAGTGTAAACCGCCCTTCGATACCGTTCGCTGCCTTGAGACTCCACCCAGGGTTTGGGGCTATAGCTTGTGGGGGGCAGGAACAGGAATGCGGGCGCTGGCGGAAAAACGCTGGGCCCTCCCACCTCCAGATTCAGCAGGCCGCTGGCGGCTAATGCGATGTCGCGAACAATTTCCGCGTCTACCCGAAAGCGAGGGCCACGCGCCAACAACCGGTTGCCTGGGTCTTTCGCAAGCAGATCGGGCGTAGTGATGGAAGTCTGCCGATATGCCGCCGACATCACAATATTTTTTTGGAGCCGCTTGATGCTCCATCCATGATCCATCAGATCGACCGCAAGCCAATCTAGCAACTCAGGATGCGAAGCAGGTTCAGCCTGGCTTCCTAAATTCTCGCTTGTCGCGATAATTCCAATGCCGAAATACGATTGCCATACCCGGTTAACAAGCGAACGAGCCGTGGTGGGCGATTGCCGATCCACCATCCAGCGCGCGAACGCGAGCCGGTCCGGCTTCGCTCCCGCAGGCAGCGGATTGAGGAATGCGGGGACACCCGGGCTTACCGCTTTCCCTGGCTGCAGAAAATCCCCCCGCGTCAACATGTGCGTTTCACGGGCTTCCTCCCGCGTCTGCAATGTCAATTGGGAAGACCCTTCGGGATAGGCCTTCCAAAGCTCAGCAATCTGCTGGTTTTCCGTGTTGAATTCAGGCACCGTAGTGCGCCAGTAGCGGAAAATTGCCTGCACCTCCGCGGGGCTCCTTTCAGCCGCTGGCTTACTCAGAATTTTCTGTACACCAGTGGGAACAGGGTCTGCCACCGGGTTTGCTTCATCAGTCCAGGAAAGCCGCGAACGGCCCAGATTTGGATTCTCTTTTCGGTCTCCTCCCGCGCCATGATCCTGCCGCAGATATACCGTCAGAATCATGCCTTTTGCATTCTCGATCGGCTCTGCAAACGTAAAAACCGCTTGCCGCGATTGGTTCCGCTGGCCGGGACCGGCGTCTGTGCCCCAGGCAGTCTCCGGTTTTCCATCAATCGCATAATCCACCGAACCCAGGCGCAATCCCACCACCGGCTTTTGGCGATCATTCGCAATAGTCAGCGGCGTAACCGGCTGGTTATAATCCGCGGTTGCCTTGGCTATCCAAATTGGCTTCGTTTTTTCAGGTTGGTCCGAGGAGGCAACCTCAACTTCGAATTCGCTCAACGCCGCGATGCCCAGCGGGTGCCGGCCCGGTCCGCCGCGGGGCAGATTTTTATCCGTAAGCAGTTCCAGCCGGAGCGCGGTCACGCGCGGCGCATCCAGCTTAATGGTCATCTTGATGCGCTTCTTGGCGGGGGCATAACCCTGCGCCAGGAACGAACCATCCGCTTGCGGCAAATATCGCTCCCCGCCTGTTGAAATGTCATCCACCACTGGCTGGAAAACATGCCAACGCGTCTGGTTGTTTTTGAGCGAGGCTTCCCACTGGCTCATTTGTTCCATCCAGCCTGAAGTACGGTGCTGGAGTAATGCTTCCACCTCGCGTATGCCGCGCATCGTCCGATCGCGTTTCATCAAATCCGCGGGCGAATAAACCGGAACGCTCCCTTCGTAGGAATCGTTCAGGAACGCGAACATCCTGTAATACTCTTCCTGCTTCAAGGGGTCGTACTTATGGTTGTGGCACTGCGCGCACTGGATGGTCACGCCCAGAATTCCCTTCCCGATGGCGTCCATCCGATCAATCAGCGCTTCTGTGCGGAACTGCTCAGGGTCAATTCCGCCTTCTTCGTTGATCATGGAATTGCGAAGGAATCCAGTTGCTACGCGCTGCTCCTGCGTGGGGTTCGGAAGCAGATCTCCCGCAATCTGTTCCACAATGAACCGGTCATACGGCATGTCCGCGTTGAATGCTTTGATGACCCAATCGCGATAGAACCATACATCGCGTGGCAGATCTTTTTCGTAGCCGTCGGAATCCGCATAGCGCGCCGCGTCCAGCCACATCCGTGCCCACCGCTCGCCGTAGTGCGGCGAAGCCAGCAAGCGGTTCACCTGCTTTTCATAAGCGCGCGGGCTTTTGTCACCAAGGAATGCCGTGAGCTCTTCCGGCGTGGGGGGAAGCCCAATCGTGTCCAGCGATAGGCGCCGCAACAACGTTGCGCGGTCCGCGGGGGCGGAAGGGCTCAAACCTTCTTTTTCCAGGCGGGCCTGAACAAACGCATCGACAGGAGTTTTCACCCAGGCCGCGTTTTTCACCGTGGGGATTGCGGGAAGCACCGGCGGGATGAATGCCCAATGCTTTTTCTTCGGCACCACCGCCGCACCCACGCCATCAGGCCAGATTGCGCCGCGCTCAATCCAGTTGCTGATGGTTGCCAACTCCGCAGGCGTAAGCGGCTTTCCACCCATGGGCATACGGGCCAGATTGTTTTCGCCCTTAATTCGCTGCACCAACAAACTGCTATCCACCTTGCCCGGGTGGATCGGCATTCCGGAAACGCCTCCCTCAAAGGCGGCTTGCTTCGCGTCAAGCCGCAACCCGCCTTGCTGCAACTTAGCCCCATGGCAACCAACGCACTTGGCTTTCAGGATTGGCTGCACATCTTGAACAAAATCCTGCGCCCGTAAGGGAGCACCTGCCGCGGCCAGGATGAAGGCGGCAGTAAGAGCGGTCAGCGGCAGTTCTCGATTAAACATATTGTTGATAGGCTACGTCCTGTAATTTACTGAACTTCGCGGAAATGTCAAGCCACCAGGGGCAACCCACGCCGCAGCGCGTAAGGAAAACCTGGATTGTTGTTACGCTGCTTTTCTTCGCCGCGGCCATCAATTACGTCGATCGGGGCAGCCTTTCTGTCGCAGCGCCTCGCCTGATTGAAGAACTCTCTCTTTCGCCGGTTCAGATGGGTTTCCTCCTCTCCGCCTTTTTCTGGTCATACACGGCGTTCCAACTGCTTGCCGGCTGGATGGCAGACCGCTATCCGGTCAGGTGGGTTTTCACAGCGGGCTTCTTCATCTGGTCCGTCGCCACCATGGCCTCCGGTTTCGCCGGGGGTCTCCTTTCGTTGGCCGTCCTGCGCTTCTTGCTGGGCGTCGGTGAAAGCGTCGCCTTTCCCTGTTACTCAAAGGTAATTTCAGCCGGTTTCGCAATCGATCGGCGCGGGCTGCCCAACTCCCTTCTTGATGCGGGTACGAAGCTCGGTCCCGCCATCGGCATTTTAGTGGGTAGTCTCCTGGTAGCTAATTACGGCTGGCGCATCATGTTCATCGCACTTGGCCTCGGCAGCCTGCTTTGGCTTGTGCCCTGGATGATCTGGGCTCCCCGGCCGGGCCCACGAACCATTGCTCCCGGCACCGGCGTCACCATGGGTACCATCGTGCGCCGCAAGGATGCTTGGGGCACTTTTCTTGGCAATTTTTGCTACACGTACTCTTACTATTTCCTGCTCACCTGGCTGCCGTCGTATCTGGTTAAGGAGCGGCATGTCTCGCTCGCCGCCATGGGCATCCTCGGCTCCATTCCTTTCTGGGGCAGCGCTGTTTCCGCCGTTGTCTGCGGCTGGGCTTCCGACCGGTGGATCCGCCGGGGAGGGTCGCCCACCACGGTCCGAAAAACTTTCGTCGTCTCTGGCCTGCTTCTCTCCACCATCATGGTGCCGGCTGCTCTGGTCAAAGATCTCAGCCTTTCTATTGCGTTGTTAAGCGTCGCCTATATCGCGTTCGGCATGTATGCATCGAACCACTGGGCCATCACACAAACCCTGGCTGGCCCGGCTGCGGCGGGCAAATGGACCGGCCTTCAAAATACCGTAGGCAACCTTTCAGGAATCATCGCGCCCATCGTGACGGGCGTTATTGTCACTCGAACCGGCAGCTTTTATTGGGCATTCGTCTCTCCCGCGGTGCTGGCTGTCGCTGGCGTGGCCTGTTACCTCCTGCTTGTCGGGGAGGTAGCTCCGGTGGATTGGGCCCGCTCAAGAAACCGTCCTGCGTAGCATATAATCCCGTAAACAGTTCTGAACTGAAATTCTTTCAAACTGCTTACAGGGAGAGATGTATGCCACGTTGCTCAGCGCCGGTCGCGCTGCTGTTTATTTTCTGCTTTTGTTTGAATGCGCAATTCGATACCGGGCAGATTGCCGGTTACGTCACCGATATCTCCCAGGGCAGGGTTTCCGGGGCCTCGGTCACCGTGACCAACGAAGGTAACGGATCGAAACAGACCACCACGACGAACGCGAGTGGCTATTACGCAGTTCCCAATTTGCAGGTTGGTAAATACAGCATCTCCGCGGAACTCTCCGGTTTCCGCAAAACCATTGAATCCGGCATCGTTCTCGATTCCGCCGCAAAATTGAATATCGATCTCGCACTCACTGTTGGCGCGGTCAGCGAATCCGTTGAAGTGCAAGCTTCCGGCAATCTGGTGCAGACCGAAACCGCGCAAGTGGGCCGCGTGGTGGATTCAAAACAGATTCAAGACCTCACACTGAACGGCCGCAATCCCATCTACCTTGCTCTGCTGAAACCCGGCGTGGCGGGCGGGTCCATCGGCACCTTCGATCCCGATAGCGTATCGAATGGTGGCTTCAGCATCAACGGAAGCCGCTCTGACGAGTATGTAGTGATGGTGGATGGCGCCGTTGCAACACGCACCCGTTCCTCGGGCTCCATGCTGGGTGCTCAAGATGTGGACACCGTCCAGGAAGTTCAGATTCTCACCGCGAATTACAACGCGGAATACGGACGCAGCTCCGGTGGTCAGATTCGGTTCGTAACAAAAAGCGGCACGCTCAATTTTCACGGCGACCTGGTGGAAAATCTGCGCAATTCCGCCTTCGACGCCAATACCTGGACTCGCAACCTGAGCCCCCTGCCCAGCCAGTATCTCGGGCCAGCGCCGTTCCGCTTTAATCAATACGGTTTCGATGTAGGCGGCCCCGTCTTTCTGCCCAAAATCACCGAACGGCGCAACACGAAGCTGTTCTTCTTTTACGCTGAAGAGTGGATTCGCCGGCGTGAAGGCCAAACGGTCACCGGCATTGTGCCCACACTTGCGATGAGGAACGGCGATCTAAGCCAGCTTCTTGACCCCGCGAATCCGTTCTTCAAAAAAGCAATCGTCATCAAGGACCCCGTCACGGGCGCTGCCTTTCCCGGCAATATCATTCCGGCAAGCCGCATCAGCCACAACGGTCAGGCACTGCTGAATTCTTATCCGCTCCCCACGCCCGGGTTCCTGCAGGGCACAGCCAATTACATCGTCACCGATCCGCATTATTCCAACACCCGCAAAGATACTTTTAAAATCGATTACCTGGCTAACGCAACTGAACGGATCAGTTTTCGCGGCACACATATTCCGTGGACCTTCGATGGGCCCTTTGAAGGGACCCTTGGAACGTTCCAATCGCTATGGTCGCGGCCTAACCGGACCGCCGCTCTCAGTTTGACCAGCACGCTCTCACCGACGTTGATCAATGAGCTTACGTTGTCCGCCAGTTCCGATGGCCTCGGTTCCATCAAAGCCAATCCGGCTTGTGGCGCCCCCTGCGAACGAACCACCTACGGAATCAATTACCCGCAGATTTATCCCGGCGTGAAGCAGTTCCCAGGTAAGCTGCCTTCACTCGCCGTTACCGGATTCACCAGCGTCGATAATGGCCCTTACCCCGGATCGTGGTCAGGAGCGGTTTACACATTAGCCAACAACACTACAAAAATTCTGGGTAGCCACACGCTCAAGTTTGGAATCGTGCTGGAGCGCTCCGGCCAGAACGACCGCATCCAATCCACCACCGCCTCCGCGCCGGCAACCATCAATGAAAACGGAGCATTTCGTTTCCTGGATGGCACGGTAACCGGTTTCGGTATTGGCAACGCCCTGCTCGGCTCATTCACCGATTATTCCGAACTGGGCGGGAAACCCATCACTCCCTGGGTCTCCGATTCGCTCGATTGGTTCATTCAAGATAGCTGGAAGGCTTCCCGGAAACTCACGCTCGAATATGGCGTTCGCCACTCTATCTGGCCCCCGTATCACAGCACCTGGGGCAGTCTTGCGGAATTCCTCCCTGCTTTCTACGACCCCTCGAAAGCCGCTGTCGTCGATCGGTCAGGTGGCTTCATCACCAGCGGCAGCCCTTACAACGGCATCGTTCTTCCCGGCTGCAGGGTGCCCAGCGCCGAAGGAAACCGCTTCCCGGTCTTGCATTCCGGACAATTCGATTCGCTCTACCACTGCCTGCCTGACGGGTTCGCCGAAACTCATTACCTGCTGTTTCAACCCCGCGTGGGCGTGGCTTATGCTCTTACTCCCAAGACTGCCCTGCGCGCCGGCCTGGGCATGTTTGCCAATCGAACTGGGGTGAACCGCGATACGGCATTGGGCGGAAACGCTCCCTTTCAGCCGCAGACCACGGTCATCAACGGCAGTGCCGATCAGCCCGCGGGCGCAACAGCCCGGTTGTTCCCCTTCACGCTCACCAGCCAGGACCCTGTCTTCAAAGTTCCCACCGCGTGGAACTGGAATTTCACCTTTCAGCGCGATGTGGGTTGGGGCACCTCGGTAGAAGTGGGGTACGTCGGCCGCCGGGGCATTCACAACCAGCGCAAGCGGAATCTGAATCAGCTGCTGCCCGGCACCCTACAGGCAAACCCTGGCGTGAACGCCAATGCCTTGCGCCCTTACCCCGGTCTGGGAATTGTGGGTCTGGCGGAAAACTCCGGTCTCTCCAGCTACAACGGTCTCCAGGTCAGCATTGAGCGGCGCTTCGCCACCAATTTGCACTTCGGTATCGCCTACACCCTTTCGAAATCGCAGGACAACGGGTCTTCTTTAACCGACGTTCTTCCGAATAATTACAGCGACAAGGCCTATTGGGGCCGCTCAGACTTCGACCGTCCCCACGTCTTTATTCTGAACACGATTTACGATGTGCCCTGGTGGAAAGGAAGCTCCAACCTAACCAGCCGTGTGCTGGGCAACTGGCAATTCTCCGGTGTCTTTCAGGCGCAATCCGGGACGCCGTTTTCCATCCGCAACAACGTGGATTACGCCGGCGTCGGCGCGGGCAGTGGCAATCAATTCTGGAACCAGACTGGCGATGCTTCCATCAAGGTCACAGACTTTACAGATTCCGCTGTGTGGTTTAACAAGGGCGCTTTTACCGCACCCGCCGCGGGTACCTTCGGAACTCAGGAACGCAACGCGCTCCGCAACCCCGGGTTCTGGAACGTGGACGGCGCGCTTCGTAAAAATTTCCCCACATTCGAATCTCAATTGCTGCAGCTTCGCTTTGAGATTTTCAATGTTTTCAATCATCCGAATTGGAATGGTGCAAACTCGAATCCCACCAGCGGTTCTTTCGGACAAGTCACCGGCAAGAACGGGAATCGCAACATCCAACTCGCGGTAAAATACATTTTCTGATGACCAGCCGCCGCGCTTTTTTAGCCTCCAACGGAGCGGCGTTGCTTGCCGCCCAAGCCCAGACCAGCACCGCATCGAAGACGGATTCGTGGTACCGCCGCACCGCTCGATGGGGCCAGACCAACATCACGGAAAAGGATCCCGAACAATACGATATTCCGTGGTGGCGCGATTTCTGGAAGCGCACCGCCGTGCAGGGCGTAATCTTGAATGCGGGCGGCATTGTCGCTTATTACCCCAGCAAATATCCTCTTCAACACCGGGCCGAGTTCCTGGGCAATCGCGATTTGTACGGGGATCTTGCAAAAGCCGCTCACGCCGATGGCTTGGTAGTGATCGCCCGCATGGATTCGAACCGCACCTCAGAAGATTTCTTCCAGGCGCATCCCGATTGGTTCGCTCGGGACATTGATAACAAGCCGTACCGCGCCGCCGATAAATACATCACCTGTGTGAACAGTCCGTATTACGACGAATACCTTCCCGCTGTGTTGGCTGAGATCATCGAGCGCACTCACCCCGAAGGCTTCGCCGATAACAGCTGGAGCGGCTTGGGGCGGGAGAGCATCTGCTACTGCGAAAATTGTACCCAGAAATTCAAGGACAAGACCGGCCAGGCTCTGCCGCGCAAACAGGATTGGAATAGCGCTGTCTACAAGCGCTGGATCGATTGGAACTACGCCCGTCGCATTGAAATTTGGGACCTGAACAACCGTGCGACCAAACTCGCGGGCGGTGCGGATTGCCTCTGGTTCGGGATGAATAGCGGTTCCATCACCAGCCAGAGCCGCGCTTTTCGCGACTGCAAAGCTATCTTTGGCCGCGCTGAGATGGTTTTCCTGGATCATCAGGCGCGGGGAGTGAACGGCTTTGAAGAGAACGCGGACACTGGTAAGCTGGTCCACGGCGTTCTCGGTTGGGACAAGCTGGCACCAGAGAGCATGGCCATGTATCAGGTGGGCCGCAACTCATTTCGCGTGGCCAGCAAGCCAGCCGTTGAAGCCCGCATGTGGATGATTGAAGGCTTCGCCGGCGGCATTCAACCCTGGTGGCATCACATCGGCGCATACCATGACGATCGGCGAATGTATCGCACCGCCGAACCGGAGATGAAGTGGTACCAGGCCAATGAGCAATACCTGCTCAATCGCAAGCCCGTTGCGAATGTAGGCATTGTGTGGTCGCAGCGCAATACTGATTTTTACGGGCATGACAATGCGGCAGATCTCGTGGATGCTCCTTATCGCGGCTTCACCCAGGCGCTCATCCGGGCGCGTGTTCCTTACATCCCTGTCCATATCGACGATATCGAACGAGAAAGCCCCAACCTCAAAGTTCTGATTCTTCCGAATCTGGCGGCCATGTCCGACGCCCAGTGCGCCGCGGTTCGCGCCTTCTCGGCTAAGGGAGGCTCCGTGATTGCGACCGGCGTTACCAGCCTGTTCACTGAGATGGGGGAGGCGAGGCCGGATTTCGGGCTCGCCGATCTCTTCGGTGCGCACTTCACCGCAAAGGCCGGTGACGAACGCGCATGGGCCACCCAATCGCAGCACTCGTATCTGCGCCTGATTCCCGAATTGCGCGCACAGGTTCCCGGCCCTAATAGCGGCAAAGAGCCTGCTATCACAGGCGCGCGGCACCCAGCGTTGAAAGGTTTTGACGAGACTGACATCGTCCCGTTCGGCGGCATGCTCTGGCCCATGAAAGTGGATCCCGGCACTCTCACCGCCATGACCTATGTGCCCGCATTCCCCATTTATCCGCCCGAGACTGCCTGGATGCGGCAGCCCACCACTGACATCCCCGGCCTGTTAATTAAAGGCCGCACCGCATATCTTGCCGCCGATCTGGACCGCCGCTATGCCCGCGAAAGCTTGCCGGATTACGCGAATGTGCTTGCGAACCTTGTCCGATGGGGCGCCCAAGATGAGTTCCCCCTCCGGCTTGAAGGCCCTGGCTCCTTCGATTGCAACTTATACCGTCAGCAGGATCGGTTAATTGCTCACGTGGTCAACCTGACCGCCACGCGCCAGATGCCCATAGATGAACTGGTGCCCGTGGGCCCGATGAAGCTCAGTCTTGCCCTGCCTTCCGGAAACAATGGGCATCGTGTCCAAACCCTGGTAGGCAAAGAAAAAATCAAGTCCTCAACCGAGAAAGGCTGGGTCCATATCACTCTTAATTCCGTGCTAGATCACGAAGTTATCGTTGTGGGATAAGCCGGATCTTGTGAGCTTCGCTATCCCCAATAAAGATATTGCCGCTCGCGTCAACAAAAACCCCGTGCGGCCGGGCTAGTCCGCATTGCCGCGCGTCGCCCTCCGGTCCATCGCCTCTTGTGCCGGTTCCGGCAACAGTGGAGATAAATCCTGCCGCCGAAATTTTGCGAATTGTATGGCTCTCTGTATCGGCAATATAAATGGACCCGTCCGGAGCACACGAAATAGCTTTCGGACCTGACAGCTTTGCCAGCCGCGCATCGCCGCCATCGCCCTCGTAGCCCTTCTCCCCGGTCCCCGCAATATGCTGGAAGCGGTCAGTCTTCGGGTCCAAACGATAGACACGGTTTCCTTCACGAAGCACCAGATACAAGCGGCCCTGCCGATCGAAATCGATAGCACGCGGACCATTGAGTGGGGTGTCCTTCCGGGGTGCGTCATCCTTGGTGAGCGCCTGCTCGCCGGTCCCCGCAAAGGTTGAAATTTTGCCGCTGCTCCGGTTTACCATTCGAATCCGGTGGTTCCCGATATCGCAGATCAGCAGCCGCCCCGAACCATCGAACGCAATGCTGTGCGGCTGTTTCAATTGCGCTTCCGCCGCTGGACCGCCGTCGCCCTGAAATCCCGGCGTCCCAGTCCCAGCGACCACGGCCACCTTACCGGTCGTTAAATCCAGTGAGCGCACCTGATGCGCGGGCATATCGACGAAGTAAAGAATCCCGAGCTCGTCAAACCGCAAATCGTAAGGTTCTTTCTGCCCATCAAGAACAGTCGTCAACTCATTCGTTTTCAGATTGAGCTTGCTAATCCGATGGTTCCCAATCTCGCAAATATAGAGTTGCCCGTCTGGACCTTTCCGTATACCGTACGGATTGTTGACGGCTCCCTCTTTCGTGATATTGACAATCCGGTTCGATGCAGTTGCCGGCCAAGCAGCCGATGCAATGAGTGAACACGCAAAAGTCCGCCGGGAAAGTTTAAGTGAGGCCGTCATGTACCCGAGAGTCTACAACAGAGACTGATCTTACGAAACGCGAAATCTTTGTTTCGGTGGTGTCTTAAAACGCGTCGAACAAGAAACGTCGAACACTTGTATCAGGGATGAGACGCCTCCGTTCATAATGACAAGAGAGCCTAAAAGTATGCCGTTAACGATCGAATTGCAGGACGAGCTTGGGGGACGGCGCGCCGGAGTTGACGACACCCAAAACGCACTTGGGTCGCTCCTACCGAGGATGAGCGGCGATGCTTACCCCATGTTGGAATCGATCGATCCTTACGGCAACACGACCTTCAACCGAATTCAAATGCCTCGCTTTCTGCGTGAATGGGCGGCTATGTCGCAGAAAGCTGAGACTGTGAACGAGCGGCAGCTCCTCTCAGAAATCGAATTGCTAGCCCAACAATGCCAAGACGACGTTCACTTGTACTTGAAGTTCATTGGTGACTGACGCAAACCTCATTAAGCTAGATAAGAAACAAAATTAACAAAGATAAGAAACAAAATTAAAAATTTGTGTCGTGTTGCAAAACTTACGTGCCGTAGCCTCGGCACCGCAAATGGGATAGCGAATTTACTTCGACCACGAGATCAGTCGTGACTAAGCTGGAATACACAAAGCGTTGAATTGTTTCAATCGTCTTTTTACGAATCTACCCGTGTTTCCAAAAGTGTCACAGAACGTGAAATAATCTTAGGCGACCAATAAGGACACTAGATGCAAATAGGTCGTCTCCTCTCTCTTTCCATTCTTGCTTCTTCCACCGTGATGGCGGCGGATTCCTCCGCAGTTCCGGCAAAAGATTCCTTCACCGCCGCCCAGCGAAAATACTGGGCTTTTCAGCCTGTCCACCGGGTTCCGGCACCGGCGCTGAAAGATGGCACAACGCCCGCGAACCCCATCGACGCCTTTATCCGCGCCCGCCTGGATGCGAAGAACATTAAGCCCCTTGGCGCTGCCGATAAGGTGACCTTGCTGCGCCGTGTCTCGTTTGATCTTGTCGGCCTGCCGCCCACCCCGGAAGAGGTGGACGCGTTCGTTGCGGATAAATCCCCCGATGCCTACGCAAAAATAGTGGACCGGCTGCTCGCCTCGCCGCACTATGGCGAACGGTGGGCCCGCCACTGGCTCGATCTGGCCCGCTATGCCGAAAGCGAAGGGTTCAAGAGTGATGAAACGCGCCCCAACGCCTGGCGCTATCGCGATTACGTGATCCAGGCATTCAACAAAAATACCCCGTACGACCGTTTCGTAAAAGAACAGATCGCCGGCGATGAGCTTTGGCCGAACGATCCCTCCGCGCGCGTTGCCACCGCCTTCAACCGCCACTATCCCGATGAAAGCAATGCCCGCGTTCTGCAGCAGCGCCGCCAGGAGATTCTAAACGACATCACCGATACCGTAGGCTCCACCTTCATGGCGATGACGTATGGCTGCGCGCGCTGCCATACCCACAAATTCGATCCCATCACCCATACCGATTACTACCGCCTGCAAGCCTTCTTCGCCAATACCGCCGCGGACGACCAGATTGCTTTGAGCAGCGCCGAAGAGACAAAACGCTATCAGGCCAAGAAAGCCGTTTGGGAGGAAAAGACCGCTCCCGTTCGTACCCAGATCGCAGCCCTCTTAGATCCCGCGAAAGCCAAGATCGTGAAAGACCTGTTCGATAAGTATCCGGCGGAGATCCAGGCCGCTATCGTAAAAGCTCCAGCCGAGCGGAATCCTTTCGAATGGCAAATGTATGCCAAGGCCAAGCCCTACCTGGAGATTGATGATGATCAGGCATCGAAGACTCTGAAAGGCGAATCGCGCAAGAAGTTTGATGCGCTGGCCGCGGAGTTGAAGCAGTTCGCGCCGCTCGACCCAGGCGAACCGGCCATTGGGATCGGCATGCATGACCTGAATGCGAAAGCTCCCGCGACACACCGCCTAGCGGTTGGCGCTTGGGATGCCCCAGAAGAAGAAGTACAACCCGGGTTCCTGTCGATTGTGGACGCTGGTATGCCCAAGATTGTGCCGGGCGCGAACTCAACAGGTCGCCGTACCGCGCTTGCCAACTGGCTGGCCAGCCCGGAAAATCCGCTCACCGCGCGCGTGATGGTGAACCGCATCTGGAGTTATCACTTCGGCCAGGGCACCCACGCGTATGTTCGGGAGGACCACGTGCTGGACGAAGACCTGCCGCTCTGGGTTCCGATCCCGGCGCTGGCGGAAATCCAGCTGGCGCTGGAGCAGGCGGTGGCGGATGTCACCGAGTGCAAGGGGGCGGATCTCAAGCGCATCATGCGCACTGGCACCGTCGCCTCCACCGACAACCGCAACTGGGAACTGCTGCCGGGGAGCCAGCCGCAACGCCGCTTCAGCCAAAGCCGCGCGGTCGCGCTCGATATGGAAAGCGCGACCATCGCCACCAACGGATTCCGCTTTCGCGTTCCCTACGGCACGCTGCTGTGCGTGAGCGACAAGCCGCTGCACGGCGAGATCAAGCTGCCGGGCATGGCCAATCATTTCTATCGCGAGCGCGTCGAGCAG
>JAYTGM010000134.1:0-16986 GCA_043733425.1 Terriglobia bacterium | reverse complement strand
TTCCGGCAATCGTGCCGGCGGCGATCATCCAGATCAGCAGTGCAGTCAACTTTCATGCCTGATTTGTTTCATTCTTTCCGAAGTTTGTGTTTCTTCCGCACGGACCACACGCGTTCAGTGCCAGCCCCACTCGTTTCCTAGTTTCGACTGTTCTCGAGCACCCCCTTCCACTTAAGAAAATCCCGCACGCGAGCCCCGGCTTGCACTTGATTCCTGCTTACCAGCGGAGGTGTTTCTTGTTGCGCCATATTCGCAATGTATTCTTTTGCTTGATGCTTATCGTGAATGCGATGCAGGGAATTCAAAATGCGTCCCGACGAAATAGAAACGTTGATGGTCGCCGTGCGCCAGCCTCAGGTTGCTCACGTACTCCGCAAAGAGCACGACAACGGCGACAACTGAAACCGTTTGCACTTGGTAGCAAACTCGATAGCATCATTCTACGTTTCCGGTGAAATGGGCTGATCCAAGACCTGCGGCTGCTGCCCTTGCGGGGCAGAGTACGGGCTGTCGCGTCGCCTTCGATATACGTTCCGGCTAGCAGCGTCTCATCCGCGTTCACCGTTGAAATGGATCCGCGCGGCGGCAACGCTCGCAATCTCATGCTTCGCGCCGGTATCCACGTCAGCAGTCCAACAGCACCGTGAACAACAGGATAAGGGGAAATCGCATGCTCAGACAATACAATAGGAAGAATGTCCCTGCCTACCTCGAGCTCTCCGCTGAGCACGAATAAAAACCTGATCCGATGGGTGGAAAAGATGGCCCACCTCACCCGGCCCGCCGCGATCCACTGGGTGGATGGCTCACAAGCCGAGTACGACAAGCTCTGTGCCGAAATGGTCCAAAGCGGCACCTTCACCAAGCTCAATCAGGACCTCTGGCCCGGCTGTTTCTATGCGCGATCCGATTCCAACGACGTCGCCCGCGTGGAAGACCGCACGTTCATCTGCTCACTCTCGAAGGATTCCGCTGGCCCAACGAACAATTGGGAAAATCCCTTCGTCATGCGTAAGAAGTTGAAGACGCTGTTCAACGGTTCCATGCGCGGCCGAACCATGTACGTCCTGCCCTTCAGCATGGGCCCCATCGGTTCGCCCATGTCGCAAATAGGAGTGCAACTCACCGATTCTCCTTACGTCGTGGTCAACATGCGCATCATGGCGCGCATCGGTCTGCCGGTCTTCAAGGAGATTGATAAAGACACCAAGCGAGTCGTCCCCTGCATGCATACCGTGGGCGCGCCGCTCGCGCCCGGGCAGGCCGATGTTCCGTGGCCCTGCAATACCGAAAAATACATTGTGCACTTCCCGGAAACCCGCGCGATCTGGTCTTATGGATCGGGCTATGGCGGCAACGCGCTGCTCGGCAAAAAATGTTTCGCGCTTCGCATTGCCAGCAACATGGCGCGCGATGAGGGTTGGATGGCGGAGCACATGCTCATTCTCGGCGTCGAAAATCCCGCCGGCGAAAAGAGCTATGTCGCCGCCGCTTTCCCTAGCGCCTGCGGCAAAACGAATTTCGCCATGCTCATTCCGCCTGCCGGTTTCGAAGGCTGGAAAGTTTGGACCGTCGGCGATGACATTGCCTGGATCAAGCCGGACGAACACGGCGTTCTACACGCCATCAATCCCGAATCGGGCTTCTTCGGAGTGGCCCCAGGCACGTCACCAAAAACGAACCCAAACGCGATTGCAACACTTTCGCGCAACAGCATTTTCACCAACGTCGCGCTCACACCCCAAGGCGGCGTGTGGTGGGAAGGACTCACAGACCAGCCGCCCGCCGAGTGCTTAGATTGGCAAGGCCAGCGCTGGACGCCCGAAATCGGCCGGACCACAGGCCGGAAAGCCGCACACCCAAACTCCCGTTTCACCGCGCCCGCTTCACAGTGCCCCACCATAGATCCGGCGTGGGAAGACCCCAACGGCGTTCCTATTAGCGCCTTCATTTTCGGTGGCCGCCGGGCCACCACCATGCCGCTGGTTTATCAGGCTTTCAACTGGAGCTCTGGAGTGTACATCGGTGCCACCATGGGCTCCGAAACCACAGCCGCGGCAGCCGGCAAAGTAGGTGCCGTGCGCCGCGATCCCATGGCCATGCTGCCCTTCTGCGGCTATCACATGGGAGAATACTTCCGGCACTGGCTACGCATGCAGCGCCTGCTCACCGCCACCCCGCGCATTTTCCACGTGAACTGGTTCCGCAAAGATGAAGACGGTAACTTCATCTGGCCTGGCTACAGCGAAAACATGCGTGTGCTCACCTGGATCGTGGACCGCGCCAGAGGCCGGGCCCTGGGCAATGAAACGCCCATTGGCTGGATGCCGCGCTATGAAGACCTGGAGTGGAAAGGCCTGGATTTTCCCAAACATAAGTTTGACAAAATTCAAGACCTGAACCCAGCAGCCTGGCGGACCGAAGTGATGGGCCACGAAGAACTCTTCATCGAGCTTCACGATCATCTCCCCCCGGAAATGATTTACGAACGCGAGCTCCTCATCTGCCGCCTGGAACCCGCAGTGCACAAAAGGTAGCGCTGGCCCGCGGCCGTTACACCATATAAGAGCTGGCCAACTCCGTAAACGCGGCCACCTGATCCTCGCGCCAAGCCTCACCCGCGCCCAACTCCGCAGCCATCAATTCCGCCACGCGAGGAGCCATCGCCACTGCGGCGCGGGAATTCAAAAACAGCGCCCGCAAGCGCCGCGCCAGCACATCTTCCACCGTACGAGCGCACTCCTCACGCACGGCAAAAATCACTTCCGCCCCCGTGTATGGCAGCGCCTCATGCAAAGGCACGACCCAATCCGCGCGCGCCTCCTGCAGTTCGCGAATCAACACCGCATCCGCCCCATATACCGCCAGATCTTCAAACTTCCCCGCATTCTGGTGATACCCATGAATATTCAAGCTCCGGGTCACGCAAGCTTTCTCCGGCAGCGATCCCAACGTGGCCGCCTGATTCACACAATCCTGCGCCATATGCCGGTAAGTGGTCCACTTCCCCCCGGTCACCGTCAGCAATCCCGATCTATCTATCTGAATCGTATGGTCGCGTGACAGTGTCGCAGTATTCCCACTCGTGCCAGATTTCACCAAAGGCCGAATCCCCGTCCACACACTCAGCACGTCCGCCCGGGTCGGCACACGCGCCAGATATTCACCCGCCGTGGACAGCAAAAATTCAATCTCCTGCTCTTGCGCGCGCGGCTCTATCACCGCCTCTGGAATGGGAGTATCCGTCGTGCCCACCAGCGTGTGGCCATGCCACGGAATGGCGAACATCACGCGTCCGTCACTGGTATGCGGCACCATAATCGCGCTATCGCCGGGCAAGAACGATTTATCGAATACCAGATGGATTCCCTGGCTGGCCGCAATCATCGGAACCGCATCCGGCTCGGCGGCATGGCGCAACGCATCGCAAAATGCGCCGGTCGCGTTCACCACCACCTTTGCGCGCGCTTCCCACTCCACGCCACTTTCCAGATCGCTTACACAGACGCCGTTCACGAATCCGTCCGCGTCTTTCAACAGCCCCAGCACGGGAGCGTAGTTTAACAACGTCCCACCCTGGTCTACCGCGGTCTGGGCCATGTTGATCAGCAGGCGCGCATCGTCGAACTGCCCATCAAAATAAATCACGCCGCCGCGCAAACCATTCGTCTGAATCGTCGGCAGGCGCTCCACTGTTTCGTCCCGCGACAAAATCCGCGAAGCGCCGAACCCATATTTCCCCGCCAGCAAATTGTAAACTTTCAGCCCGAAGCCGTAAAACGGCGTCTCCCACCAATCGTAATTAGGCACCACAAAACCAAGATCATGCACCAGATGGGGCGCATTGCTTCGCAGAGTGCCGCGCTCTTTCAGCGCTTCCATCACCAGCGAAATATTGCCCTGCTCCAGATACCGCACCCCTCCGTGCACCAGCTTCGTGCTGCGGCTGGAAGTTCCCTTTCCAAAATCGCTCCGCTCCAGCAGCAACACATCATAACCGCGCGATGCCGCATCGATCGCGACCCCGACGCCCGTCGCTCCGCCACCCACCACAATCATGTCCCAAGGTTCAGTGCGCGCATGAGCACGCGCCATCATCGCGGCCCGATTCAAACGGAACGCTCCTCAGGCTCCCAGCCTTTTGCGCGCTCCAAAGCCAACGTCCAGCGCCCGCGCAACAGTTTCGCATCGGCGGCTGGCATCGCGGGCTCGAAGCGTCTCTCCACACCCCACTGCTCCGCAATTTCCGCCTCGCCCGACCAATACCCCACCGCCAAGCCAGCCAGGTAAGCGGCCCCCAGCGCAGTTGTTTCTGTCACCCTCGGGCGCACCACCGGCGATTGCAGAATGTCCGCCTGAAACTGCATCAGGGTATCGTTCTGGGAAGCGCCGCCATCCACGCGCAACTCCGGAAGCTCGCACCCGGAATCCGTACGCATGGCATCCAGAACGTCAGCCACCTGATAAGCGATACTTTCCAGCGATGCCCGCGCAATGTGCCCCGCCGTTGACCCGCGCGTCAAGCCCACAATAGTGCCGCGCGCATACGCATCCCAATGCGGCGCACCCAGCCCGGCAAACGCCGGCACCAGATACACGCCGCCGTTATCCGGCACGGAAAGCGCCAGCGGTTCAACATCCGCGGACGCGCGGATAATGCCCAAACCATCGCGCAACCACTGCACCACGGCACCCCCGATGAAGATGCTGCCTTCAAGCGCGTACGTCATCCGTCCCCCGGTTTTCCAGGCCAGCGTGGTCAGCAGGCGAGCCTTGGAATGCTTCGCTTCTATACCGGTATTCTGCAGCAGAAAGCAACCGGTGCCATAGGTGCATTTGGTCTGCCCTGCCGCGTAACAAGCCTGCCCGAAAAGCGCCGCGTGCTGGTCCCCCGCAATCCCTGAAATCGGAATCCCCTCCAGGCCAAGCGATGTCTTCACCTCCCCGTAAACCTCGCTCGAGGACCTCACCTCAGGCAGCACCCCGCGGGGCACGCGAAACAAGCGCAGCAGATCTTCATCCCATTCGCCCTTGCGGATGTTATACAACATGGTCCGCGAAGCATTCGTCGCATCGGTGATGTGCAGCGCACCGCTGGTCAGGTTCCACACCAGCCACGAATCCACTGTGCCAAAGCAAAGCTTCCCTGCTTCCGCCAGCGCGCGCGCGCCTTCCACATGGTCCAGCAGCCACGCAATCTTCGTTGCCGAAAAATACGCATCCACCAGCAGCCCCGTCCGCTCCTGAATCAGCGCTTCGTGTCCCTCGCGCCGAATCTTGTCGCAGATGCCAGCGGTGCGCCGGTCCTGCCAGACAATCGCGTTGTGAATGGGTTCGCCCGTGTCACGGTTCCACACAATGGTTGTCTCGCGCTGGTTCGTAATTCCGATCGAGGCAATATCGCGCGGCAGCAACCCGGCTTTCCCCAGAGCTTCAATCGCCACGCCGATCTGCGAACTCCAGATCTCCCGCGCATCGTGCTCCACCCATCCCGCCTGGGGGTAGATCTGGGCGTGCTCTCGTTGTGCTACCGCGCGAATAGTACCGTCATGATCGAACACCAGCGCGCGGGAGCTGGTTGTCCCCTGATCGAGTGCAAGTAGATAAGGCAAGCCGCTATTACATCGCACTCTACGCAAGGTTGCAGTATCCGGCATGCCATACTTGGGCTGATACACCGTTTTTGCGTCCTCCTGAATGCCCCCAGCAGCAACCCGAACGTCTAACTTCCTCACCAACGTCCTTTGGAGCTGGTCAGGGGTCGCGGTAAACCTCTTCGCGGGTTTCTTTCTATCGCCTTTTCTCATCCGCCGGTTGGGTGACGATAATTTCGGCATCTGGACGCTGGTGCTGGCGATGGTGGAGTACTACTGGCTGCTGGACCTTGGCTTCCGCAACGCCACCGTCAAGTATGCCGCCCACTACCGCGCGCTCGATCAGCCTCTTGAAGTGAACCGCGTCATCAATACCGGCCTTCTCTATTCTTTCATCGTCTCCGCCATCACATTCGCCCTCACCCTCTTTGGCCGCAGCCACTTCACCAGCCTGTTCCATTCGAATAAGCCCATTTTCGGCACGCTCCTGTTAATCGTCGGCGTCAGTTGGTCTATCGGCATGATCTTCAATGTCTTCAATGCTGGCCTCGAAGGCTTCCAGCGTTTCGACATTACCAGCAGGCTCTGGATTGTCGCCACCGCGTTCCGCTCACTGGTCACGCTGGTGTTGGTCTTGAAAGGTTATGGCCTGCGCGAGATGGCCCTGGTGCTGCTTGCAAGCCAGCTGTTCATTTATTTCGCGGGCTTCCTTTCATTCCGGCGGATCTTTCCCGCGCTTCGCATCTCGCCCCGTCTGGCCAACGTTAAAACGCTGAAAGAGATGGCTGCGTTCGCCTCTCACAACTTCGCCATTTCTATTTCCACCCGCGTGCTCACGCAAAGCCCGGTGCTTCTCATCGGCATGAAGTTGCCCAGCCGCTTCGCTGCTTATTTCAGCGTTCCTCAAAAGCTGCTGGATTATCCACTCGATGCGATCGGCCGCTTCGGTGTCATTAGCGGAACCACAGCCGCCGACCTCTGCGCACGCGGCGATTGGGCAAAGATTGCGCGCTTAGGGATCTGGGCCAACCGTTATTGCGCCGCTCTGTATTTTTTCCTGGTGGCCTTTTTGACAGTCTACGGAAAGCAATTCCTTACCGTGTGGCTTACTCCGCAATTCGCTGAACAGAGCGCGCCGCTCTTGCCCATCCTGCTGATTGGTGCCGCAGCCAACAGCTCCCAATACAACTCCGCCTGCATTCTGGTGAATAGCGGAGGTCAAAAGTGGTACGCGCGCCTGCTGATGGCAGAAGCCGCGCTCTTTTTGCTGCTTGTCCCAACGGCCTTGACGATCTACGGGCTGATCGGTGCCGCTCTCGTGATGGCAACCCTTACGCTGCTGAGCCGTGGAATCGGAGTATCGTTGCTCTTATCACGGCGGATCGGCATGCCATATGCCTCCTTTCTGTTTGAGATATATGCGATTCCATTCAGCATTGCGGCGTTTGCGGCCCTCATCTTATTTCTGCTAAAGACGTATTCGATTCCAGGACTGAACTGGCCTCAGCTTCTGCTGGCCGGGGCGATTGGAGGAACCATTTACTTCGTACTCGCGTTCTTCTTCGTTCTGAATGCAGAGCATCGTGAAAGCGGCTTGGCGCACATCCGCGGTATTGCCGGACGGTTTGCGGGCGGGGCTCCGCGGCCGGCTTAAGCGATGAAATCGTTATTCAGCCCCAGCGTCCAGCAAGACTTGCAGGCTCTTACGGAGCGCAGTTACATCCTGGAACGGGACGGTACCATTGTTACCCATGCCAGGCTATGGCCGTTGACGTTCGGCATGGGCGAAAGCGCGGTGCGGGGCATTCGCATGATTGATTGGGCCTTTCCGCGAGGCTCACATGTGGAGCCCGGCCAGCAGTTCCACGCCATACTGAAAATCAATGGCGCTATCCAGAGGAACGCGGCGAATCTGGAACCGGTTCGCATGGGCGTTCTCAAAGCCCCAGGAACAAGTGACAGCTGAGTCATAACCCGCGCTACGGACGCTGTTGATGGCAGCTTCTCCGATATCTGCCGGCAGGCCATTCGGATAGCAGAAATGGCGCACCGCAAACCCAAGCCGCTGCTCCATTTCCTGTTTGGCGTCCCGAATTTCCCGGTCTAGTTCCGCCGCGCCTGCCAAGCGCGACAGAATGGGATGGGTGGCTGTGTGACAGCCGATCTCCACGCCTTCCCGCGCCACGCCGCGCAATTCCTCCCAGCTCATGGCGACACGGTCCGGTGGCGGGCTCACCGGAATCTTCAACTCGCAAAGCTTCCCGAAGTTAGCTAGAAATGCAAGCCTTTGAATTTCCGGCACCTGCTTCAAAGCTTCAGTCAGCCTGGTTGCAGAGGCGGATCTTTCCCCCGGCGTGTTGAGCGGAAGGTCCAGTTCCCCAGCGTCGCCCACGCGTGCGCTTAGGTGTTTCAGGCCAGTACGGGAAAGACCGAACGCCACTTGGTCAGTCCATAACCAGAGCCGGCCTTCGGCAAAGCCGCTCACCGCGTACAAAGTTGTGGGAATGCGGTGGCGCCGGAAGATAGGATGTCCGTGTAACAAAAAGTTGCGGTATCCATCATCTACCGTGACACTGATCGCGTTCGCGGGAAGCGGCTTGGCCGCCTGCAGGCACTCGACGATAGTAGAAAGCGAAACCGGTTCAAAGTGGCGCGTGATATGAGCGCATAAAGCCTCTACATTAGGCTTGGTTTCTTCGCAAAACGCATGGAACATGGGAAGCGCGAACTTGCCCCTGTTCCTCGAACGCAACACGGAGAGCCCGCCAAGATCGTGCAGCGCGAAACGAGCCGCTTTTTTCAACATTGCCTGTGAAACGATAACACAAGCCAACAGCCTGCTTAGTCTTGACGGGCACTCATAAAGGGCGGCTACAAGGTGCGCCGGTCACCGTAATCTTCGCAGCAACCCTGGCGATACCGGTCGCGCTCATACCGCTCTCCGGAATAGTTAGTGCCTGAGTCATGTGCCTGGGCCGCAGTGGGCACCATTGCCAAAGCGGCCACCAGAAACGCTGTTCCAACCACTATTTTCTTGAACATTGTCGAACCTGCCCGCACTGATAGATGGAGCGTTGCGGCTTTCCGATACGCGAACGAATGCGTTGTAACAGCCGCGTTCTATCTCACCATGATCGATGAGATACGGTCGTTCCACGTATGCCCGCCACGAAATCTGCGGTTATGCAGGTCTGCCACGCTCCCGCGAAATTCCTGGCCTCCGCCCGTGAAGTTGCGGTCGTTATACACCATAATGCGCGCTCCGCCAAATAACTGTATTGACGAAATGTGATCGCCGAACGAACCCGGTAGCCGGTCTAAACGGTCGCCGCGCCGAACGCAAAAACGGTCGCCGCGAAAGCCAGGGTCTTTGAACAGACATGCCCCTGCTTGCGGAAACCCACGGTCATTCCAGCTTCTTTCCCAATTCCGGTTGTTATCCGTGTAGATCCATTCTTCCCCGCGTCTCTGCGCTTGGCCAAACCCCGCCAAACTCAGAAACATTGTTAAACCCAATAAAAGACGGCGCATGGTGCTTTCTCCTGCACGTGTATGAGCAAGCACTATACCGAACTGGCTTCAGGGTGTTTCCACGGCGCGCGGTACGGCCGGTGCAACATTCGGTTTGCTTCCGCATCGCCAATCACTTCCTGCTTCGCGGCATCCCATTTCATTGACCGCCCCAGTTTCAGCGCGTTGTTCGCCAGAATACACGTGGCCGTCGAAATATAGCCCTGCTCAATATCAGCTACTGGCTTCGACCGCTTGTCCACCGCCTGCAAAAGATCCAGCATGTGGTGACGAATGGCAGGCGCGACATGCTTCTCCAGATCCTTCTCAGTCTTGTCTTCCGGATACTCCTCAAGTTCGTACTTCACATCTTTGTGAACCAGTTGCTCTCCCTTGCCGCTGGGAATGAAATCGTAACCGTAGACGCCAGCTTTTAACGTGCCCTTATCGCCATAGAACGTCGCGCCCCAGGAATACTTCGGGTCTGGCGCATCTCCCCAACTGCGGTGCTGCCAGATCACCTTCACCTTTCCGTAATCGAATGAGCAGGTCTGCGTATCGGTGATGTTCGCCTTGCTCGCTTTATCAATCAGGATGCCGCCCGTTGAATCGACGGATACCGGCCAGCCTAGGTCCATCATCCAGCGCACCATATCCAGCATGTGGATGCACATGTCGCCCACGATTCCGTTGCCATATTCCATGAAAGCCCGCCAACTGCGCGGGTGCACAAGCGAGTTATAAGGCCGCATGGGAGCAGGCCCGGTCCACATCTCGTAATCCAGGTTCGCCGGAGGCGCGGTGTCCGGCGGGTTCCCGGTCGCGCGCATATGGTAATAACAATTGATCTCCACCAGCCCGATATTTCCCAACTTACCGGCCTGCACAATTTCATTCCGCGCTTCCACCAGATGCGGCGTACTTCGCCTTTGTGTGCCCACCTGCACCACGCGATTGTACTTGCGCGCCGCGGCAAGCATGGCCTTGCCCTCGGCCACGTCCACGCTGATCGGCTTCTGGCAATACACGTCGGCACCTGATTTCACCGTCTCGATCATTGCCAGCGCATGCCAATGGTCCGGCGTTGCAATCTCGACGATGTCCAGATCTTTCTCTTTCAACATCTCGCGATAATCCGCATATACCCGCGGACGCTTTTTCGATTGCTGCCGCGCCGCGACCATGTCCGCGGCTTGATTCAACATGTCGCGATCCACATCGCACAACGAAACCACTTCCACCGGCGCCACCTGAATCAAGCGAAACAAATCGGCCTTGCCATACCAGCCACACCCGATCAAGCCAACCCGCCGCGGCTTTCCATCCGCCGCAAAGGCCAGCCCCGCCAAGGCACTCGAAGAGAGAAATGCGCGTCGATTCATGAGTTAAATCTTATCCCCTAAACAAGCCAGTTCGCGATGGCGATTCCGCTGCCTTCAATTACCGAGCGCATTGTTCCTAGCGGGAGGATCTTGCCTGCATGTCAAGCAACGATCACTTGCCTTCCCGTTTGCAGCAAGGCGCGGCGTTCCACGCTCACCCAACCGATACTTCTTCTAGCCTGGCGTCGGCCGGCAAGTCCAGTTCAGACGGCCCTAAACACAACCGGATTGCCTCTTTTATGTTCTGCCGCGCATCTTCTTCGGTATCTCCCGCGGGAGCGCAGCCAGGAAGTTCCGGACAGAAAGCCGCGAAAGCCTGGGCTTCGGCATCGTACTCAAGCACAACGCGAAACGTCATGGCTCGATTTTACCGTGGCGGTTTACAATATCGAATGCCTTCCGAAACAGAACTACTCGACCGAATCCGCGACTTGGAAGAACAGAACAGCCAGTTGCAAGATAAGCTGGATCAAATCTGGTCCGTGCTCGCGTCCGATTATGAAGTGGAAGACGATGAAAGCGGGCTCATCCAGATTGATCCCCAGCGCAAGCCCCAGTAATACTCACCGCCTTCGGTGCATCCGCGTCCATACCACCACGGCAATCACTAATCCTGCAGCCGCGATAAAAAAGCTTCCGTGCAGATACGGCGCCCAGCGCTCCCACTGGTCGCCCACGAAATATCCGATGGCCAGAAACGTAGCCACCCACAACAACCCGCCTGTGTATGCGTACGCCGCAAACCGTGGCATAGGCATCTTCGACAAGCCCGCCACCAGCGCCGTGAAATGCCGCACGCCAACAATAAAATAACCGAAAGACAGCGTCCAATTCCCATAACGCGCGAAGTAGTCCCGCACTAGATCGAGATACTTGGCCGGCGCTCGCCGCGTTACGAATCCCAGACCGGCGCGCCCCAGCAGATAGCTCAACGTGATGCCGCAAACACTCCCAGCGAATGCAACTCCCAGCGCTTGCGGCCACTCGAGTGTTCCGCGCCGAATCAATATTCCCGCAACAATAAGAATCGTCTCATCCGGAATAAGCGGCCCCACGATGCCCAACATCAACAGGCAGAAAATCGCGGCGTAGCCGTACTGCGCCAAGAAATGTTCAGCCCACTGCATTAAGGCTTAGACAAGACGAATCGCCTGATCGGTCCGGTCCACCACGCGCCCAATCACGCGGCCGCAAGTCATTTGCCTCGCATCATCCGCATGCATCGAAATCAACAGGCCACCCGAAGTCTGCGGGTCGTAGAGCAACGTTTCTATCTCACTTGGAACCGCGCGCGCGGTCCCCACGGAAGGCGCAACAAACGCGCGGTTCCGCTCCAGGCCGCCCGGCACTGCGCCCGCCGCGGCATATCCTAAAGCTCCGGGCAAAAAGGTCAGTCGGTCAATCTCAAGTTCAATCGTCACCCCGCTCGCCACCGCCAACTCGCGCGCATGTCCTAGCAGGCCGAAGCCTGTCACATCGGTACAGCCATGCGCGCGAAGCCGCAGCATTTCTTCACAGGCGTCCCGGTTCAAACGGAGCATGCTCTCCACGGATGCCGCAACGTCCTCAGCACGCGCCATGCCCCTTTTCAATGCCGTTGCAATCACTCCGGTGCCCAGCGCTTTCGTCAGCACCAGAGCATCGCCCACACGGGCACCCGCATTGGTCAACACATGCGCCGGATGCACCGTACCCGTCACCGCATACCCGAATTTGATCTCATCATCCACCACGCTATGGCCGCCCAAAATCGCGGCGTTCGCTTCATGAATCTTCGACGCGCCACCCTTCAGAATCGCTTCCAGATCCTCTAAATCTCCGGCCGCCGGCCACGCCAGAATACTCAACACAGAAATGGGCCGCCCCCCCATGGCATATACATCGCTCAGGGCATTGGCCGCCGCAATCGCTCCATAGGTGAACGGGTCATCCACAATCGGCGTGAAGAAGTCCACCGTCTGGACAAGCGCTATCTCAGGCGTCAAACGATAGACCCCGGCGTCATCCGATGTGTCGAACCCCACCAGCACATTTGCGTTGGCGACGCGGGGAATCGACCCTAGTACGCGATCCAGTACCTCTGGACCTAGTTTGCTGGCTCAACCGGCGGATTTTACGCGCGCCGTGAGGTTTCCTTGGGCCATGTTCTTCTATACTCAATAAACCATGAACGCCAGAATGGTCGTATTTCTCAGCATCCTGACTGTCTCCACCTTAGCCGCGGCGCGCGAACCGCAGCAGGATCCTCGCCTACGCAACGCCTCACGCAAGCCTGCGCAAAATGGCTGGATTCAAGTGCATCTGGAGGGCACCCCCGCGCAAATTGGTTTTCAGAATGGATATTTGCTCGCGCCGGAAATTCTGGATATTCAAAAAGTCACCATGCTCGAACTGACCCACGACAACCACCGCTCGTGGAATTTTTTCCGCAAATCCGCCAAGACTATTCTCTGGCCCCACATTGAATCTGAGTATCGCGAAGAACTCCAGGGCATCGTGGATGGTGCGAACGCACACGGCGTAAAGATCGATCTCTGGGACGTGGTCGCCATCAATGCCTCACTTGAGTGGCCGTACTATGCGAAGTACTATAACGACCTGCATCATGTGAAGCCCAACAAGGCCGCCGCGCCGGGAGATCATTGCAGCGCCTTTGTCGCTACCGGAAGCTACACTGCCGATGGGAAACCGGTCATCGCCCACAATAATTGGACCAGCTATCTTGACGGCCAGCGCTGGACCATCGCCTACGATATCGCGCCCGAACATGGCAACCGCTTCGTGATGGATGGCCTGCCCGGCGTGATCCACAGCGCTGATGATTTTGGCATCAATGCCGCCGGCATCATGATTACCGAAACCACCATCACCGCATTCGCGGGTTGGGATTCAAACGGTATTCCTGAATTCGTGCGCGCCCGAAAAGCCATGCAATATGCGCATTCTATTGACGAATTCGCGCGTCTGATGAAAGAAGGAAACAACGGCGGCTATGCCAATAACTGGCTGGTGGCGGATAGGAAGACAGGCGAAATCGCAAGCCTGGAACTGGGCCTGAAGAATGTCACCCTGGAACGCAAGATGGATGGCTATTTCGCGGGCGCGAACTTCCCTGTCAACCCCAAGCTGATTCGCGAAGAGACGGAATTTCCGTTAAGGGACATGGGCAATAGTGCTAACGCGAGACACACGCGCTGGACCAGCCTGCTTGAAGCGAACAAGGGCCGGATCGATACCGCAAAAGCGCAGCAGTTTTTGGGCGATCACTACGATACTTTTGAGAATCGCGATGCCCCCAGCGAGCGCACGCTCTGCGGTCATGTAGATCTTTCCAGCCGCGGCTTAGGTGAGTGGCAGCCGCCGTACGGGACAGCGGGCGCGGTGCAAAACAAAGTCGCCGATGCCAGAATGGCCGAACAGATGACTTATCTGGCCCGGGCTGGACACGCCTGCGGCCTTGATTTCAAAGCCGCTGAACACTTAAAACAGCACCCCATTTTTGACTGGGAAAAGCCGCTCCTGCGCGACATGCCTTCGCTGCCCTGGACGGAACTGGCCCCGGCTAAAGCGGGCAACCAGGAGCTTATTGCGCCTCTAAGTTCGGGCTCGAAGCAATAAGCGAAGCCTTGCCTCCATAACCGATCAACAATGGACTGAATGCGATACTCCCGATTCCGGGCAGTTCACCAAGTGCGTTAAAAATCATTTCGGGCTCAATCTTACTTTTCCTAACGACGCCGGCTAGCACTGCCTCCAATCAACCCCAAATCCGCAACCGCGCAGACAATCAAAGCCACCAGGTACAATCCCCCAATTGGGTAGCCTGAGGTCACCAGCAGCGTGTACACCACCGTGGTAATCGGTAGAAAAATGAAGCCCAGCAAGGGAAACAAAAGGCCATGAAAGGTACGGCTCAGCATGTTTGTAAACAGCAGCATGCCCACCAAAACCAGCCGCGGAAATGCCAGTCCCAAAAGTAACGGTAAACAAGGCATGTCTTATTCCGTCGCCTTCAAGACTGTCTTTGCCACCGGCCGTCCGGCGTCTAAATGATCGAAATTCAGCATCGCGTTGAATAACAAGAAGTAACTCCCTTGCGTAGAGGCACGCCACATCGGATTGTTCGCAAACATCACAACATGTCCTTTTCCTAGAGGCACGTCTATCACCGAAGGGTGTCCCGCCAGTTCCTTCGCCCCTGCCAGCATACCCGAAACGAACAGATCGTTCTCCGGCGCGAACCGCGCCACAATCCGGGGCCGCATATTTGGCGGAGGCATCATGTTGCGCATGAATTCGCGCATCTCTTCTGGCACTGGCGGCTCCTCACCGGGCCGCAATTCCGGCCGGGGCTCCGGCGCAACATAAGCACGGCCCTGAACAATGTCAGGGTCAGTCGGAGTTCCCCGCCCCGTTTCGCGCCCAATCGGCGCGTCGCCAAACTGATTGGCCGCACCGCCGAATCCCGCGTTCGCCGATACGTTTAAAATCGGCGTTTGATTGAAATACACTGCCAGCTTGTGGCCGTATCCATAAGCGATCGGGCTCTTCTTATCACTGAACACGGTATTTAAAACAGCACCCTGCGCCTTCAATTCACGCGCGGCAACAATCTGCACGCCATCGATCAACCCATAATCCAAGGGAATCGAAGCATTCCCGCCGATGGTGATAAACAGGCCGCCCTGTTCCACAAACTCTTTAATATGCATCATGCCCGCCAGGCCCATGCCGCCCCGCATGTCGTCGGTCGTATCTGGTGAATCCGCCAGGTTCGGAGTCAGCGCACTGCCCTTCCAGGGAATCGGAACGCCCACCATCGGCAATCCGTTCACGATGCGTTGCGAAGTTCCGTTGATGGGTCCAAGCAGCACTACATCGAACTTCTTGCGCAAGTCCGCCGTGTCGCGCACGGTGTGGTCTGAAATATAGGTGTAAGGAATCTTCAGCTTGTCGAAAGCCACCCGGTACCAGCCTTCGTTCTGCGTGTTCTGCCAGGTATGAACCAGCGCGATCCGCGGCACGCGCATTTCATGCATCGCCACTTCTGGTGCCTTCGCCGCCGCCACGATATTTAAACCAAGTTCGCTTGCCATCTGCTCCATGGCCGTGCGCCCAATTCCCGTAATCGCGAACGATCCCGCGCTGTATTTACGCCCGTCCATCTCGAACGGCTCTTCCCCCACCATCACCTTCGCGCGCTCCAGCTTGAACCGCAGAGTTGCCAGCGTGTTGTCTGTCGTGTGATTCACCAGATACACCGGCCCCGCGCCGCTCAAAACGCCGGGCACGCTTACCGCGCCCTTCACCGCTTCCATGGGAGCATTCAAGATCGCCAGATCCGTAACGCGCGTGGTCGTCACATTTTTCAATGGCCCAAAGCTCCATCCGGTATCGTCGTAAGGCCTGGGGTCGGCCACGTTGTAATACTGCGTGTCCAGCAGCATGTCAGCCATTCGGCTATACGGCTGGTCCATACGGATCACGTAACTGCCCGCGCCGAATTTCCCGAACGGCGCGCTCATCTTGCTAATCTCAATACCCTGCATCGCCAGCAGATTCATCAACTCCGCCGCTTCCGCCGGACGCGTCTCGTCAGCAGGCAGCACCCAAGCCGCTGGTCCTTCCGTCTTCGCCTTTGCAATACTCCGCTTGCTCTTCAAATAAAAGTTGCCCAGGAAGCGGACCTTATCGCGCGCCACCTCATCCATCGCGAACAGAATCGCGCTCTGCTGCAAGTTGATGTTGTTGCGGATAGACCACTTCACACGCGCAAGCGGCGGGTTCGGCCGGAACCACGTTCGCGAGGTCTGCGTCGCTGGTATCGTCCGCATCCCGGTATCGGCACCCTGCCCTCCGAACGTCTCATAAAACCGCCCGATGGAGTTGTGGCCGTTCGCCGCATAGAACATGTAGTTCGGTGCCCAGCCATCGTAAAATCCGTGCGTCCAGACACCCGGGACGCCGCGCTTAGTCATCTCTTCAATCTCGTGATAAGCCAAACTCTGCCACTCGTCCACAACAATGGGATCGAGCCACGCATTGTAAGGGCCCATGCCCGTCGACGTATAAAGAAACGGTACCGATTCGTGCAGGTCGTGCAATACCGTCGGGTGCCAATCGAGAAACGTCTTCATCATGATGCGGCTTAGCGCAAGCGACATCGACATACCATCGCGGTTATTATCATGCGCCACATACTTGCCCCAATACAGAAGCCCCGGTGCGCCTTTATCCGGGTTCGCTTTGCGGTAATTGTAAACATCCACCTCGCGGTCGCGCCCATCCACCTCACTGGTAGGAGTTAACAGCACCACCATGTTCTTGCGGATGCTCTGGATCATCGGCGAATCTTCCACCGCAAGCCTATAAGCTAGTTCCATCAACATCTCAGGCGAGGCGGTCTCAGGCGAATGAATGCTGCCTGAAGCCCAGTAGAACGGCACACCTTCCGCGATGAGCGTTTTTGATTCCGCATCCGTTGTCTTACGCGGATCAGC
>JAYTGM010000133.1:0-2390 GCA_043733425.1 Terriglobia bacterium | reverse complement strand
CTTCAGAGGTGGCTACCCACGGACCCACCAGTTCTGAGGCCTGAAAACCGCTGTAAGCGCCATAGGTGTAAGATTTCTCCTCGCGCAAATTCATGAAGAGGCGGCTGCCGGCACCACCGCCCAACACGCGATTTAAAACAGTGAGAGCGGCAAAATCGGGGTTAGCCCGATCAATGGCCAGGTTCCCCATCATTAGGTTGGTTTGTACAGAATTCGGGCGGTCCACCAGATAAATTTTTCTGCCCTCAGCGGCCTTGGGAGTATCCGGCACCACGGCGCGGTAATCGGTCTTTTTCCATTCCGCGGTCATGCGGTTGAGCTTTGGCAAAAGAGTCTTCGCATTCACATCGCCGGCAATCGCGAGAATTGCGTTCTGCGGTACATAGCGCTGATCGCGCCACGCTTTCAAATCTTCTGAAGTAATTGCCTGAATGGACGCAGGCGTGGCAGAGACGATGGAAGCCGGGTACTTACCGTAAACCGCTTTTCTGAACATTTCATTCGCCAGAAATGACGATTGCGTTCGCTGCTGCTTTAGGCCGGTGAGCTGACGCTGTTTAAGCTTCTGTAATTCCCCGTCGGGAAAGTTGGCGGTTTCGAGAGTGTTCATCATCAAAGCGAACCATTGGTCGAAGTTTTCGCTCAATCCACTGGCGCTCACGCGGACATCCGCCGTGCCAAAGCTGGCGGTGAAAGAGAGTGTGGCACCCAGATCGTCTATAGCTTCAGAGATCTGGCGGCTGTTGAGAGTGGTGGTGCCTTCCTTCATCATTGCGCCCACAACGGAGGCCAGGCCGGCGCGGTCCGCGGGATCGAACAATCCACCCGCACCCTGAATCAGTAGTTGCACGGAAACGGTGGGCAACCGGTGATCTTCCAGGATAAGAACGGAGACGCCGTTATCTAGTTTGCTTTCCACCGGCTTGGGCAACTTTACATGCAGCACCTCCTTCGACAGAGGCGCGCGATTCTTGCGCTCTACTTTGCTGAGCGGAACGTCTTTGTCGGAAGCAGGCGGGGTTTGCGCTTGCAGCAACGCGGTCCCGGCTAAGATTGCTGCGCGGATTGTACGCGATTGTTTCACTTGCTCACCGCCTTCTTTGCCGTTTGAGGCAGCGTAATAATCACCGTGCGATTTTCCTCGCCCAGGTACTTTTTGGCAACACGCTGAATGTCTTCGCGCGTCACTTTCACGTACGACTGTTGCTCTGAGTTGATGAGGCCGGGGTCGTTGTAAAAAACAGCATTCTCGCTCAGTTCCCTAGCTCGGCTCAAGGAACCGCGGATATTTGCATAGTGGGAGGTCTTGGCCTTCATTTTCACGCGTGCCAACTCGGCCTCTGAAACAAGTTCATTCCGCAGCCGCGCAACTTCGGCTTCCATGGCTTTCTCTAGGTCGCTCACCTCTTTACCCGGGCGGGCGAATGCGACTAATTGTGCCAGCGAGGTTCCGCGCTGCGGTCGAAGGCCCGCTAGCACTTGTACAGCCAGCTCCTTTTCTTTTACCAGCCCCTGATACATACGCGAGGACTGGCCCGAGCCCAGGATGTCGCTCAGAAGATCAAGCGCATAGATGTCGGGCGAGTTACCCGCTGGAACTTTGAATGCGATGTCCACCCGGGCAACCTGGGCAAACTGATCTTCGAGGGTCTTGCGGCGTTCTCCATGCTGCTCCGGCTCGGCAACATCCGGGGATGGCGGCGCAGGCTGAGCGGGGATGGAACCGAAATATTGCTCCACCTTCTTCAATGCTTCTTCCGTCTTGAAATCACCGACAATCGCGATCACGGCATTATTGGGCGCGTAATACCGTTTGAAGAAGGCCTGCACATCGTCCACTGTTGCCGCATTCAGGTCCTCCATGGAACCAATGACGGAGTGCTTATAGCCGAAATCGTCGAAGGCAGTTTCGCCGATTGCCTCAAATGTTTTTCCATATGGCTGATTGTCGATGCGCAAGCGGCGCTCTTCCTGAACAGCGTTGCGCTGATTATCCAGGTTGGCCTGATTGATGACCAGCGATTTCATGCGGTCAGCTTCCACGAAGAGACCAAGATCCAATTGATTCGCGGGCAACATTTCGAAGTAGTTCGTGCGGTCGGCGTTGGTGGTGCCATTCATGTCGCCACCATTATTTTGGATTAGGGAGAAGTGTTCGCCCTTGCCGACGTTTTCAGAGCCCTGAAACATCATGTGTTCGAAAAGATGGGCGAAGCCGGTGCGGCCTTGCTTCTCATCGCGCGAGCCCACGTTGTACGTGACTGCGATGGAATACGTGGGTGCCGAGTGGTCTTCCGAAAGAATGACGCGCAACCCGTTCTTCAGCTTAAATTCTTTGAATGCGACTTCCGGTGCCGCGTGTAACGCAATGGCCGCCGCCAGCAGAGCTA
>JAYTGM010000132.1:0-2390 GCA_043733425.1 Terriglobia bacterium | reverse complement strand
GCACGCCTTCTTCACGCGCCAAACGTTTGGTCATGCGATACGCGTCTTCGGTTTCGAGCCATACGTTTTCTGATGCGAGAGCGGCGTCATAGATTCCGGGAACAATGGAAGTGGGCATATGCTTCAGGCCTTCGAGGCCATGGAAGCCAGAGGCCGGTTGGGCGGACAGACACTGGACGGTGGGCGCACTCTGACGCAGCCTGCGGGTGACCCCCATGAAGGTGCCGCTGGTGCCGAGCGCGGCAATGAAGTGCGTGAGGCGGTTTTGGGTCTGTTCCAGAATTTCAGGACCGGTGGTTTCGAAATGGGCCTGCCAGTTCGCGGGATTGTTGTATTGATCGGGATAGAAGTAAGGCTCAGGATCCGCACCCACGATTTCACGGACTTTGCGGATGGCGCCGTCAGAGCTTTGAGCGGGATCTGTGTACACGATTTCGGCACCATAGGCTTGCAGGATGCGCTTGCGCTCCATGGATGCATTTGAGGGGAGGCACAGCTTCACGCGATAGCCCAACGCCGCGCCGATCATTGCGTACGCAATACCGGTGTTGCCGCTGGTAGCGTCGATGATGGTTTTCGATTTATCCAGCTTGCCGCTGCGTTCGCCATCGCGGATCATGTTCAGCGCGGGGCGGTCTTTGACGCTGCCGCCGGGGTTGAAGTATTCGGCTTTGCCGTAAATTTCGATACCGGGCAGCGATTGCGTCAACGTCGGCAGTTTGAGAAGCGGCGTCGAGCCAATCTGCGCTAAAAGTCCTGTATCTCCCGCTGACGGCACTAATCTCCATCTTACAAGAGCGGCACGATGGCACGCCCCCGTACACTGAAGTACGTTTGAAACGGCTACTGATCCGGCCTGGCGCCATTGGCGATTTCATTGTTTCGCTGCCTGCCTTGGAATCGCTGCGAAGCGATTACACAGAAGTGTGGTGCCCTTCGGTTACGATTCCGCTGGCACGGTTTGCGGACCGCGCGATTTCGATTGCGTCTTCCGGCATTGACCGGCTGGGATTAGTGGAAGCCGGCGATGTGATTGAACGGCTGCGCGGCTTTGATGAAATTCATTCCTGGTATGGAACGAATCGGCCAGACTTTCGCGAATTCGTATTTTCGCTTGGCTTGCCGTTTCAGTTTTACAACGCGCTTCCGAATGCTGCCCGGATGCACGCTGTTGATTACTATCTAGCACAGGTAAATGCGGCTGCAGGTGCTTGGCCGCGTATCTTGTTGCAACCGTTGGTGAAAGAAAGCTTTGCGGTGTTGCACCCGTTTTCCGGGAGTGCGCGGAAGAACTGGCCTATGGCGCGATGGCTGGAGTTGGCGAAGTTATTGGAAGCCCGGATGCCGGTGCGCTGGTGTTGTGGACCGGAAGACGATCTGCCAGGGGCGGTGGTGATTCCGGATTTGGGTGACCTGGCGCAATGGCTGGCGCAGGCGCGGGTATTTATCGGGAACGATTCCGGGATTACGCATTTGGCGGCGACGGTGGGGACGGAGACGATAGCGTTATTCGGGCCGACGAACGCGGCGGTGTGGGCTCCACGCGGAGACCGCGTAACGGTGATCTGCAATCCACGCATGGAGGACATAGCAGCGGAGAGCGTGGCGGAAGCGGTAACATGACCGTCAACCCATGGCCGCGCTTGCGGAGCTGTTCAGCCAGATGCCTTTCCCGAGGGTCGCGGACCTGAGGGACTTCCGCGCGCACGATCTGGCAGGCGTGCTGGAGGCTGAGGACCGAGAGTGGCGCGAAACGCTGGATTGGGATTTCGGGAACTCCGCTGAGCTGGTACGCAAGTTTGTGGACCAGGGCGGCTTGAACGGTGCGGTGCTGCTGGTGGGCGGCGGTGTGCGGGGCTATGCGTATTACGTTTTCGAGGATGGCAAGGGTTTGATTGGCGACCTGTATGTACAGCCGGATTACCGGACGCCCGCGCATGAAGCGCTTCTTCTGAATACCTTGATGGATCAGATAGCGGCGATAGGCGGTGTGCCCCGCGTGGAGGCGCAGATTCTGATGCTGAGCGCTGAACTGGAAAGGCCCGCGCGGCATTGGAAGAGATATCAAACTTACAGGCGCGCGTTTTTGGGGTTGAGGCTGCCGATGGGTTTAGCGATGGAAGAACGCACTCTTGCACCTTACATTGCGCTGCAGCTTTGGGGAACGCAGGATCAGGAGCCAGCGGCGCATCTGATTCCCGCTACGTATGCGGGGCACAACGATAGCTTGATCAATGACCAGTACCGGAATGTAGCGGGGGCGCGCAAGTTTCTGCATAACATCGTGCAGTTTCCGGGATGCGGTGTGTTCGATGCCGGAGCTTCGATTGCCGCTTATGACCGGCGCGATGGGAGCATGTGCGGGATGGTGCTTTCGAGCATGGTGGGGC
>JAYTGM010000131.1:0-37918 GCA_043733425.1 Terriglobia bacterium | reverse complement strand
ACATACTTAAAAGCTAGCGAGTGGCCATAGATCAGTACATCATCCGGTTCGTCAACCGGAACCCCAAGGAACATCAGCGAACCATCTTCCAAATTACGCTACGCGCGTTCGAATCATGAAACAAAGGCTCGACCGGTAGCTTCCAAAACGTGACAATTTGTGATCCTTGTGTCGAGGAAACAAAACTCGGCCTGATTGTCGTGTGACACACCGCCTAAGTACATGAACTCAGGTAGGATAAGACTGGAGGAATGGCAGAGCGGTTTAACGCGGCGGTCTTGAAAACCGTTGATGGGGAAACTCATCCGGGGGTTCGAATCCCTCTTCCTCCGCCAACTTTTATCAGCAGGCGTGCATTGGCTAATTCGCTTTTAGACGTGGACGGTCCGCACCATAAACGGGCTGGCGCTCCACAAAGAATGATCGGGGGTCTTGGCCATGTTCAGTTAATGGCGCTGGCCGGTTACTTTTTTGGCCACCAGGTGCCGCATAAGCAGTAGTCAGATTCTTCAATCCGAAAAGAGCCAGTTCAAAGCGATCTTTCAGGCCCAGCTTCTTAAAAAGACGCGAAAGATATACCTTCACGGTTCCTTCGGAAATGTTGAGAGCGATTCCTAACTCTTTATTCTTCAGGCCCTGAGCCACCAGCGTTACAATCTGGCCTTCACGCCGCGTGAGTGTATAGCGTCGAGCAGTCAGGATTGAATCCGTAAGCGCTTTTTCAAACCAGAGCTCGCCGGAATGAACCTTGGCCAGACTGGAGATTATGCCCTGGGGAGAAAGCGTTTTGCTGACGATTCCGCGAACCCCAACTCCCATTGCCTGTAATGCCATTTCCGTTGAAATGAAATGAACCCAAAGAACAAGCTTGGTGCGGGGAGCGGCCTTGTGGATCGAGGTTAGAAAATCAAGTGTGAAATTAGGCGTAAGATCCAGAAAGACAAGGTCAGGCTGGGTTGACACAAGGGCTTCGAGCAGACTGCCCGGAGTTATGCAGGTACCAGTCAGAACCATCTCCGGCACGTCTTTTAAGATGTGCGTAACACCCAAAGTCAGTACCGGTTGATCGCTAAAAAACAGGACGCTTAGCATGTTATCTTCTTGGGGACTCTCTCTGAACCAACCCATCTAGCGCCGAAAGTTGCGCGATTGGCCGTTTTTTATGAATTTAATAGTTCAGCATACCTGATTCCGGAATCACCGTAACTTTTCCAGCAGCTTCGCTTCAGCGGGGGCCCTGTTGATGGGGTGTCAGCAGCCGTAATGGCAAGGTAAGAATTGCCCATACAAGGGACAGTACCCCTCCTACGGCAACGCCGAGCAACCGGAATGGCAAAAGCACCAGCCATATGATCGGATACAACACTAAAGCCAGCAGCGCCAAGGGCCACGAGAACAAAAACAGCAGCAGCCAAAGTATAAAGGTCATCATATGATTTATACGCAATCGGTTCAGGAAAAGATCCGTTGCTATATAATTCGTGCGGGAGCTTCCTGTGGCACACAACGGAATATCACGGCGGTACTTCTTTTACGGATCGTTATTGGCAGGCGCTGTGCCGGCGGCGGGTTTCGGCAGCAAGGCCTCGCTAAAAATGTTGGGGTATAAATCTCCCAACGAGAAACTAAACATTGCGTCGATCGGAGCGGGCGGCAAAGCTGGCAGCGATATTCGCGCATGCGCTCAGACGGAAAATATTGTCGCTTTGTGCGACGTAGACGACGTGCGCGCCAAACCGATCTTCGATGCATTCGATAAAGCCCCTAAGTACAAAGACTTTCGGGTGATGCTGGATCAAGAGCAGAACAATATTGACGCCGTGATTGTGACGATTCCCGATCACATGCATGCGGCCGCCGCCCTTGCCTGCATGGAGCGCGGAAAGCACGTGTACGTGCAGAAGCCGCTGGCCCATACCATTTGGGAAAACCGCCAACTGAAGGATGCCGCGGCCAAATACAAGGTCGCGACACAGATGGGCAACCAGGGCTATTCGAACGAAGGTACCCGCCAATGCGCGGAGATGGTATGGTCCGGTGCCATTGGCAACGTGACCGAAGTGCACGCTTGGACGAACCGTCCGGTGTGGCCGCAAGGTCTGCCTGATATGCCGGCACCCTCACCGGTGCCCGGAACGCTGGCTTGGGACCTTTGGCTCGGTGTCGCAAACCAACGCGAGTATAGCGACAAGTACCTGCCGTTCACCTGGCGTGGCTTTTTCGATTTTGGCTGCGGTGCCTTGGGCGACATGGCTTGCCACATTCTAGGAGCTCCGAATATGGCGCTCAAGCTCGGCGCACCCACAAGCGTCGAGTGCTTGAAGCAGGAAGGCAAGAGCAAATATTACTATCCGGCCAAAAGCGTAATACGCTTCGATTTTCCGGCGCGCGGTGCCATGCCGCCAGTGAAAATATTCTGGTACGACGGCCTGCTGGAACAGCCGGATATCCCGGGCGTTCCGAAGGGCGAAATCCTGGGCGATTTGCCCCGGCGCAGGACTGCTGGACCCCGACCGGCCGGCCCGCAGCAGGAGGCGCGAGACTCTCAAGTCATCGGGCAGGTTTTCTCTCAAAGTTACTTCGACAAGGCGGATGAAATTCCGGTTACCCATCCTACAGAGAGGGCCTCGGGCGCCGCTGATTCCAATGCCAGATTGGATAACGAAGTTGCACGGCGCATCTCCATGGGCAGCAACGGAAGTCTGTTTGTCGGCGATAAAGGAATGATCACAACCGGCACCTACGGCGAGAATACACGCCTGCTGCCCGTTGAAAAAATGCGCGGCTACGAATTTCCCCGTGAGTTCCTGACGCGTTCGCCGGGCCACTATCGTGACTGGATCCGTTCCGCTAAGGGAGGCGACCCTGCTTGTTCCAATTTCAGCGTATCCGCACCGTTTACGGAATGGGTAACGTTAGGCGTGCTGGCTCTTCGTTTTGAAGGCAAGCTGGAATGGGATAGCGAGAAGATGCGGATCACGAACAACGCGGAAGCCAACAAGCTCATTCGTCCGACCGTTAGAAAGGGTTGGAATATCGGTTAACAACCGCAAGGTCCAAGGTCCAAAAGTGAGAAGGGCGAGGCTTACATCTCGCCCTTTTTTTCCGGCCCGGAAAATTTCTAGCAGTGTGGTTTCATGGCCAACTAGAGCGGATCTCCGGGTGCGGATGTTAAAATTCAAGTTCTCACCCCACCATGGATTTTTTGAAAGGCCTGAACCCGCAGCAGCATGACGCCGTTGCGCTGACTGAAGGGCCGATGTTAATTTTAGCCGGTGCTGGATCCGGCAAGACTCGCGTGATTACTCACCGCATTGCTCATTTGATTGCAGCAAAGCGCGTGCCCCCTTCCGCAATCCTCGCCGTCACTTTCACGAACAAAGCCGCGGCGGAGATGCGTTCGCGTGTGCAATCGCTCCTTGAAGGAATTGAAATAGGGCGCGGCCCCAATCTAGCGACATTTCATTCGTTTTGTGTGCGATTACTGCGGCGCGATGGTGACGCACTTGCCCAAATCAGGCCCGGTTTTAATCGTAATTTTTCTATTTATGACGATGACGATCAGCTAGCGATTATCAAGGCGGCTTACAAGCGTTTAGGCCTTGATGAGAAGCAGTTGCCTTATAGGGCAACCATGTCGGTAATCAGCAAGGCGAAGAACGAAAAGAAGACTCCGGTGGAATTGCAAACCGAGTCGACCGATCCGAAAATGACACGGATCGCGGTGCTCTTCGAAGAATACGAGAAGGGCTTACGGCAGGCGAACGCGATGGATTTCGATGATCTCCTGCTGGAAACCGTGAGGCTGCTGTATCACGACGCCGATACACGCGATGCCTGGAACCGGCGCTTGAGCTACCTGATGATCGACGAGTATCAGGACACAAACCACACTCAGTATGAATTGATGCGTTTACTAAGCCGCGCACATGACAACGTATGCGTGGTGGGCGATGAGGACCAATCGATTTATAGTTGGCGCGGCGCGGACATTCACAACATTCTTGATTTTGAGAAGGATTATCCAAAAGCTCAGGTGATCCGGTTGGAGCAAAATTATCGCTCCACGAAAAATATCCTGGAAGCGGCCAGTGCCCTGGTTGCGAACAACAAAGAGCGAAAAGGCAAATGGCTGTGGACCGCAGCCGGTGCGGGCGAAATGATCGGCATGTATGGCGGCTACGACGCGGAGAACGAGGCCCTCTTCATCGCCGATACTATCCAGAAATTGCTGCGGCAGGAGCCCGACGCGCGCGTTGCGATTCTGTACCGCACCAATTCGCAATCGCGCCAGATCGAAGAGGCGCTCCGGCGGTATGGGCGCAAGTATCTGGTGGTGGGCGGTTTCAGTTACTACCAGCGCGCGGAAGTGAAAGACATCCTGAGTTATTTAAAAGTGGCCATGTCGCCAACCGATTCCATCGCAGTGTTGCGCGTGATCAACACACCGGCGCGCGGCATCGGAAAGACTACGGTGGATCAACTGGATGCTTTCGCGCAATCGAATGGAGTGGGTGTGTACGATGCGCTGGGCCGCATGATTGAAGAGAACCAGTTTGGCACGCGCGCGCATTCGGCGATGGTGGCGTTCCGCAATCTGATTGAAGATTTACGGCAGGCGGCCAGCTTTCTTCCTCTCAATGAAACTATCAAGTTGATTGAAGAACGCACCGGGTACCGCAAGATGCTGGAGCAGGAAAATACGCCTGAATCGCAAGGCCGCCTGGAAAACCTGGACGAACTGGCCAACGCGGCGGCGGAAGCTGTGGAGCGCGGGGAAGCTGTTGCCGATTTTCTGGATCATGCGGCGCTGGTGGCTCAGGCCGATTCCGTGGAAAGCGATTCGCAAGTGACTCTGCTCACGCTTCACAACGCGAAAGGTTTGGAATTCCCGTTTGTGTTTTTAGCGGGGCTGGAAGACGGCCTGTTCCCGCATAGCCGCAGCGTGAATTCGGAATCGGCAATGGAAGAAGAGCGCCGGCTCTGTTATGTGGGAATGACCCGTGCTGAAAAGCGGCTCTACATCACCTGGGCAAAGTATCGCAGGCGTTTTGGAGGCGGTGAACAGGAGCGCAGCGTTCCTTCGCGATTCCTTCGTGAGGTGCCCGCAGAACTGGTAGTGAATTTGGGCCCGGAGGATGAAGACAGCCGTCCGCAGGTGGACCTCACGGCAGAGCGCCACGACGTGCGCTTTGGGGCGAAGAAGAACTTGTTTACGGGCAAAACGTATAACTCGCTCGAAAACATTTCGCAGTTTTTCTCGGATCGCGGAGTGCAGATGTCCCCATCGAGTGTGCCGCGCCCCCCTGTTGCCCCAGCGCGTTCGCCCCAGCCCCCCGCAAGAACGCCGCAAACTTTACAACCCAGCGCGGCGGCGCGCGTGGCACAGAATGCCCAACAACAGCTACCCATGGGCCAGCCTTTGCCTGTGCGCATTCCACCTCCGCTTTCGAGTCCAAAGCTGCCTGCCGCATCGGCTCCGGCGCGCGCGAAATCCGCGCCGCGCACCGGGACTATCGTGGAACATCCCAAATACGGCACCGGTACCATTGTGCGCCGTGAAGGTGATGGAGAGGATGCGAAACTGACCATTCATTTTCAGCGGTACGGGTTAAAGAAGCTGATTGAAAAGTACGCGGGCTTGAAGTAAACACGCATCGAGTAAGCGCGTTTTGTAACCGGTTACCACCGGCAGCGGCTCAATTCAAGTAAACTCGATAGAGCAATGGATACAAAGAAGACAGAAGACAAAGCAGAGCGGAAGCAACTGAAGCGCGTGGCGCGGAAGAAGGCAGCGCCAAAAGCAAAGCGCAAGGCAGGGGTCGCCCGCGGCGAAAACAAGAAGAAAGTGAAGAAGCTCATTCAAGGACAGCGGAAACGGTAGGTGTCGCGGCTCTTCCGTACTAAGAGCATTGACACACTGATTCAGGCTTCGGAGCGGCCGGACGGCCAGCTCCGAAAGTCGCTGGGACCCTGGAGTTTAACCGCTCTTGGGGTAGGAGCCGTGATTGGCTCCGGCATCTTCACGCTCACAGGAACAGCAGCGGCGGGGAAAATCGAGAAGATCGAATCGGTTTTTCACGCCACCATTCTTGACCTGATCACCCAAGGCGCCCATGCCGGTTCCATGATGGGCCGCGAAGGTGCAGGCCCTGCCGTATCTATCTCATTTTTGCTGGTGGCGATTGCCTGTGTCTTCGCGGGTCTCTGTTACGCTGAACTGGCGTCCATGATTCCGGTTGCGGGCAGCGCCTATACCTATTCCTACGCCATTCTGGGCGAAATTGTCGCCTGGATCATCGGCTGGGATTTGATACTGGAGTACGCTGTTTCGAACATGTCCGTTGCCGTGGGCTTCTCAGCTTATTTGCAGGACCTGGGTGACAACGTGTTTGGGTTTCACTTGCCCGCGGCTATTGCTTACCCGGCTTTCGCTGCTTCTGGCCAGCCCAGCGGAATTTTCAATATTCCAGCTCTTGTAATTACCATGCTGGTGACCTGGGTACTGGTGCGGGGCGTGCGCGAAAGTGCCGGCGCGAACACAGTCATGGTGGTAATAAAAATTGTAGCCATCGTGCTGTTCTGTGCGGGTGCGGCGAATGCAATCAAGGTGGAGAACTGGAAGCCTTTCGCACCAAATGGATTTTCCGGCATCCTGACCGGCGCCTCCATCGTTTTTTTTACCTACATTGGATTCGACTCCATCTCAACAGCAGCGGAAGAATGTAAACACCCGCAGCGCGATATGCCCTTCGGGATTATCGCAACTCTCATCGTCTGCACCATTCTTTACGGCAGCGTAGCTCTGGTTTTGACAGGCATAGTCAAGTATCAAACCTTGAACACGGATTCTCCCGTGGCCGACGCTTTAAAGGCGTTGGGATACAACCGTTTGCGCGTTATCGTCACATTCGGAGCTCTCATGGGCATGATGTCGTCGCTTTTGGTGTATCAGTACGGGCAGGCCAGAGTGTGGTTCGCCATGTCGCGCGACGGCTTGCTGCCCGCGCTGTTTTCACGCGTGCATCCGGTTTATCAAACCCCTCATATCAGCACGTGGATTGCAGGGCTCGTGGTGGGAATTCCCGCCGGTCTTTGGGATATTGCCACATTTGCGGAGCTATCGAATATCGGGACGCTCTTTGCCTTTGTGCTGGTCTCCGTCGGCGTAATCGTTTTGCGCAAAAAGCAGCCGGATCGGCCACGAAGCTTTCGTGTGCCGCTGGTTCCGCTGGTTCCCATCCTCTCGATTGTGTGCTGCCTGGTGCTGATGATGGGGCTTCCGTTGATTACGTGGGTCCGCTTCTTCGCATGGCTCGCCATCGGGCTTGTGTTGTACTTCGTTTTCGGACGCCGCAACAGCGTGCTGGAAACAGCGCAGTGACCATTCGCATTCGCAAAACGGAGCAGACTGACGCCCCGGTATTGCTGCGGCTGATTGTCGCGCTGGCCGATTACGAAAAGCTCTCTCCGCCTGACGAACAGGCTCAGCAGCGGTTAGTGCGCGATCTGTTTGCGGAGCGCCCGCGCGTGGAATCTTTGCTGGCGGAAGTGGACGGGGTACCCGTGGGATACACGTTTTTCTTCGAAACATACTCCACCTTTCTTGCTTTGCCCACGCTGTTCCTGGAAGATTTGTTCGTGCTTCCCGAGTACCGCGGCAGAGGTGCCGGCTCCGCACTTTTTCGCGCCATGGCAGAGTTAGCCTACAAACGGGGGTGCGGAAGAATGGAGTGGACCGTGCTCGATTGGAACCAGCCCTCAATTGATTTCTACGAACGTTATGGCGCGAAGCGTTCCAGCGATTGGCTACCTTACCGGCTCACGCGCGGGGAGCTTCCAAGCGTCTTTGAGCGATAAGTCTCACCTATCTTCCAGCAGAGCTTGCGCGGCACGCCTGCCTGAGGCGAGCGCACCATCGATCGATGCGTTCTCCATGTAATCACCGCAACGGTATAAACCCGGCCGAACCCGCGCGGCCTTCGGTGCATACATCTTTTGCACTGGCTGCGCATAAGGGATAGTGTAGGTTCGCAGGTGCTGCCATCGCATCGCCTTTGCACCGAACCATTCCGCGAGTTGCGCACGTACCGCGGCTTCCGGAGCGCTTTTTAACACCGAAACCGCGATAAGCGAAGCCCCTGCCGGTGCATACGCAGGCGCAACCGAGCTCACAACACAGCAGTTGTTTACAGGGCCTGAACCTTCTCCGTTCAACACCAGGATCGGCTCCGATAAAGGAGCTGTTTCCGCCGCGTAGTAAAAGCAATCCACAGACCTTGCACGGGCAGCCGGCGTTTCGCCAAGGAGCTGGGCCGCCGAGGGTTCCTCCACAGCGACCACCACCGGGCCAGGAGGCAGTTCTGTAACAGTGGTGTTCAGACGAACATCCAGTTCGTGCCCAAGCTGGTAGGGAATGGTCTTCATGCCCTTAGCGGGTAAGGCCGTATCCCCTTCAGAGAACATGCGGAAAATAAATTCGGAAAGACGGCTGGATGTATCAAGCTCGCAATCCAGAAAAATGCCGCCGAAGAACGGCCGAAAAAAACGATCGATAATCTTGCTGCTGAACCGGTAATTAAGCAGCGCCTGCTTGGTTGTGGTTTCAGGACGACGGAAAAGATCTGGCAGTGCTACTTGCGTAACCGACGTACGAAGCAAGGAAATGCGCAGCTTATCCATGAAAGTTCCAATGGGTGAAGAGAGCGAGGCTGCCGCTTCAACCGGGTGTCTCCAAGGGTCCGCCAAATGGTGGAATTTACCGCCAAAGCGAACCAGCGCACCAGGGTAAAACTTCTTCAGGTCAAGGGCTTCGTAATTGAGCAACCGCCGACACTCAGGATAAGCAGTAAGCATTACCTGAAAGCCCCGGTCCAGCAAAAACCCATTATACTCATCGGTGTGAACGCGGCCACCAACGTGGTCAGATGCTTCTAGCAACACGGAATCGGTACCGCGGGCCTTCAACTCGCGAGCACAACTCAGGCCGGCCAACCCCGCGCCGATGATTGTGACCGGCTGGTTCATTGGCGAATCGGCATACTGTCAGCGGCCAGCATCTCAACGGAATTTCCAGACGGGTCAGTGATGTAGCAGGACCGTGTTCCGTCCCGATGTAGTTTTAAATCACCGAACGTGCCCGCTTCTTTGTGAACGAACCCAATGTGCGCTGGATGTTGTTCTGGAATCACCAAGGCAAGTCGGATGTTGGCAAAGCCCAGCAAGGCCCAAGTCGCATCCTGGTAATCCACCGTGCACCGAAACGTTTTTGTGTACCAGTCCACAGCAGCAGCAACGTTAATCACGGGAACGGCAATGTGATCGATCTCGTTCAAATCGGCAGGGGTCATACTGACGATGCTAGCAATTCCTCCGCCGCCGCCATTCCGGATAACGCCGCGCCTTCCACGCGGGGCCCATTGAATATATCCCCGGCAAAAAAAAGCGGAGCGTTTCCCGGGACATGCAGGAACGGTGCAGGGTATGGGTCGATAGGCATGCTAAACCTCCACTTGTGCAGAACCGCCGTCTTTGGTGGACCGGAGAGCCATGGCTGCGCCTGGCGCAATAGAAATTCAATAGCCGTGCTTTCGTTCACGCCCCAATGTTCCCGGCTGAAAGCAGCGCTCGCGTGAACAGTGACAGCCGTGGCATCAGGTGAAATTCCTTTGATCCGGTTATCGCAGATGAAGGAGAGCGGGCCTTCTTCAAATCGCAAGGCACCCGGTTCGGGAAGAAGACTAGGCTGATCGAGCGCCACCATTAGTGCCATGCATGAATGGTATTTCATACGGTCGAGCTCGCCTCGCCAGCGGTCGGGAATTTCCGTGCTGCCAAGGTCAAGTAAATCCAGTGCTTGAGGAATCGGCGTTGTAACAATTAACGCGTCCGCGTGAAGAGTTTGACCGGACTCCAAAGCGGCGGTCCACGAAGCAGGCGACTGTTGAAGCTTAACGACGCGATGCCGGGTGCGAACGTCAATTCCGCGCGCCAAGTGCTTCGCAATAGCGGCCATGCCACCGGTCCCTTGATAGCGGGGATGGCCATCGGAGGTAGCGGGTTGAGCGGGTGTACCGATGCCCCGGCACCACTGGTAGACTACGCCCTGCTGCTCAAGGTGGGACATAAGCCCTTTGAAACGAGGGTCACGAACAGTAATAAATTGGGCCCCGTGATCATAGACACCATCGTCAATCCGCCGGGTGGCTAAGCGTCCGCCCACACCCCTCCCTTTATCGAGGACCGTTACTTGCCAGTCTGCTTTCTTCAGAATGCGCGCGGCGCTCAGGCCCGCCATTCCCGCACCAACAATAAGACAGGTCCGCACAGGCCTCACGAAGAATAGGAAGTACGCAAGCTTCCCAACCCGCCATCGATACCGATCACTTGCCCAGTGACCCAACTCTGTTCTGCATCGATCAGCCAGGCAAGAGCACTGGCTACGTCCGCGGGTTCCCCAATACGACCCAGGGGATGCATGTTAACCGAAGCTTTTAGAGCGCTTTCGTTTTCGGTAAATTTCTTCGTCATGGGTGTTCGGACAAGACCGGGAGCAACGCAGTTCACCCGGATGCGCTGACGGGCATAAGTGGCGGCAGCGGAGAGAGTAAGACCTATAATTCCAGCCTTTGCCGCCGCGATGGCCTCATGGTTTGCTAACCCGGTACGAGCCGCAACTGAGGACACCAGCGCGATACTGCCGCCGCCACTTTTTACCATTGCGCGCGAACCGGCGCGCACTGCGGCAAAAGCTGAAGTCAAGTTGGCTGCGACCGTTTCCATAAACTCCGCCTCTGACGTAAGGTGTGCGGGCTTCAGCAGTAACGATCCAACACAATTGACCACCGCATCCACTCGCCCGTGAAGTTCGAGCGCTTCACCGAACACCGCGTCCACCTGATCAAATCGAGTGGCGTCCACGGATACGCCATGCGCACCCAGTTCGCTAGCCAGCAAAGCAATGGGGCCCGGTGTGCGGCCAGCCAGAACTAAGCGGGTACCCTTCGATGCCAACCGGCGCGCTAGCGTGGAACCGATTCCACCCCCGGCACCCAACAGCACCACCACCGGAAAGCTTTCAGACTGTGAACCTCCCATGTGTAGGGGGATGCGAAGGACGCCCTTGTGGCGTCAAAATGTTGTTCAATTACCGAATTAAAGAAATCGCTGAATGGTCGCTGAAACGGCGGAAATTTTCTGCTCCCATGACACGTGTTGCAGGCGAAACTGGCCTAAACGCCTGTCTATTGCCAGCGAAGCCGTACGCCATCCATCATGTGCGAGGCGGACCGGGTGTCTCACAACGTGCTCCGGTGCATTGCTGGCTCGTTCGACGAACCTGTACGGCTGAGCACGACAAGGTCGACCCGCCGGTTTCGTGTACGGCCAGCATCGCTCTCGTTGGGCTCAACAGGTGAGGTATCAGCATATCCGGCGGCGGAGAGTCGAAACCGATCCGTTCCATAGCGGTCTTCCAGAGTTTTCAGCACCTGCACAGCTCGCGCGGTGGATAATTCCCAGTTGCTGGAAAACCGCGCTGTGTGAATCGGGGTGGAATCGGAATGCCCTTCCAAGCGAACCGGATTCGGTAATTTATTCAAAGCCGCGGCCACTTTCGCCAGGCTTTCGAAGGCACTGGGCTGTACCCGGTCTTCGCCAGGAGCAAAGAACGCGGCCTCACCCAGCGTAATTACCAAGCCCCTAGCTTGCAGGCTAAGATGCATAGTGCCGGCGCTTAGTTCTTGGGCCAGCTGCTTTTCGAGAAGCCGTAGCGACGGTGTCAGGTCAGCAAATTGCGGATCGGCCGCGGGGGGAGCTTTGAATGTTTTCTCTTTCGGCGCTGGCGGCGCGGAATGTCCGAAAGCCTTTTCCACTGATTCAGAGAGTTTGTGCGCCTTCGCTTTGTTCGTTTCCGACGAGGCAAACATCACAACAAAAAAGGCAAAGAGCAGAGTAATAAAATCTGCGTAGGATACAAGCCAGCGGTCATGGCTTACTGGCTCAGCGTGGGCTCTGCGTCGTCGGGCCATATCAGGCTGCCGAAGGTTCCGGTCTGGGCTGCGGCGCGGCCCTTACCCGACGTACCGGCTGCGCTTTAGATAAATACGGCTCAAGTTTTTGCCGCAGGAGCGAGGTGTTTGTAGCTTCCGCAATGCCTGCCACGCCCTCTAGCGCAAGTTCCCGCCATTGAACAACCTTCGCAGCGCGCGCTCTCAGTTTCGCGGCCGCCGGCAGCAGTATCAAATTTGCTAGCGCCACACCGTAAACTGTGGCTACAAAGGATACGGCAATACCCCTTCCCACTTCGTCAATATTTTCAAGGTGCTTCATCACCTGGATCAATCCGAGTACAGCCCCAATGATTCCGACGGTGGGCGCGTATCCGCCGGCGGTCTCGAATACCTTGGCTTCTCTGTCCAGGCGGCATTCTTCCAGATCGAGATCGATCTCCATCATGCTGCGAATCTCCAGAACAGGCGTGTTGTCTACTGCCAGACTCAGCGCCTTTTTCAGAAACTCATCTTCGAGATCCGATGCGTCTCTTTCCAAAGAGGAGACTCCGGTTTTTTTCGCCTTGGAGGAAAGCCGCACAATGGCCTCTAGTGTGTCTTCGAGAGGCGCTGCCCGGTCAAAGAAGAGCAGCCGCAGACTACGCGCGGCCCCAAGCAGCGTCTGCAATGGAGTGGAAATCATCACCGCTCCCAACGTGCCTCCCACCACCATAACCGCGGCTGTAACCTGTGCAATATCGCGAATACTTCCGCCTTCCAGCAGGAGGCCACCCAGCACGCTGGCGGCCGCGACGATTACTCCTGCTAGTGTCGCGAAATCGGGATTAACGCGCTGGGCTGAAATCATGTGAGTTCTCGCTTACAAAACGTTGATCGTCTGGCGGCCCGCAAAACTTTATGAGAAAAAAGATTCAAATTTGCGCCGAGTTCTCCGATAAGTACTCCATGAACAGAAGAGCGACTGCGCCGGCCGGCCAGAATACATTCGAGGAAGAGCGAAATGAAGCAATCGAGTGCGCCATGAACGGCGTTACGGAACGGCCGGGCGACCGCGTCACCCGTTCCGCATGTGCTTACCTGCTGCGCCACTTGGCGCGTGAAAATCCGGAGAGGGCGGTTCACGGGCTTGTTCCGGGTGCTTAACACTGATTCCAGCTAGACGGCGGAATGCATGCCAAAAGCTTCTTCTACTGAAAAACCTAGCTTGGGGCCTATGGTTGCAATCTGTCCGTTGAATTTGCGTTTGCCGTTGATAAGTAGACCAAGAGGCTTGTCTACCGCGTAATCGAATGTCAGCACGTCGCCCTCTTCCAGCTTCACCATGTCCTCTAACAGTAAAGTTGGCCCTTCCAGAACAATCTCCGCACTCACTCTTGCCGGCCTGATCAGATCCAGTATTCTTATTTGTTCGTTGCTGGTGGATTCCGTCTTGCGCACCGTCCACTGCTGATCGAACTTCTGGCGCATCATTTTTATGATTATGGACGGAATGGCGATGTTCATCATACCGATGGTTTCCCCAATCCGGATCTCGATCGCAATTGCGACAACAGCTTCAGTGGGTGCCAGGATTTGCAAGAACTGCGGCTCGGTTTCGAGCGATTCGACACTGAAATCGATGGTCGTCACTCCTTTCCAGGCCTCTTTCAGATCGCGCAAAATAATTCGGAACAAACCATCAAGCAGATTCTGTTCAATTTCCGTGATTTCGCGCTGAATACTGGTGGACGCTTTGCCGTTTCCCCCCAGCAGTATTTCTAAAATTGGGAAAATTAAAGACGAGTTCAGCTCCAGAACCGCGTTCCCGTCATATGGCTTAAGCCCAAGCGAGGCGATACAGGTGGGTGAAGGCAGGCACTCCAGAAATTCAGCGTAGGAGAGTTGCTCAACGCTCACCAGATTTACTATCAGGTAAGTCCGCAGATAGGCAGAAAGGCTGGATACCAGATTGCGCACAAAATTGTCGTGCAGCAGGTGGATGGCACGGAGTTGCGATTTGGCAATTCGGTCCAGACGGCGGAAGTCGAAGAGTTCGGCTTTCTGAGCTAGCTGCTCATCGCCCTTCTCGCCCTGGAGGCTCTTAAAAACCGAATCAATTTCGCGTTGTGAAAGTTGTGGCTTCATGTATTAGGCCAGGTAATCGAAGAGCGATCTCACCTGCGATTTCGCTTTTGCGGCCAGCGACGCCTGCTGCTCAATATTGCCGCGGTTCAGCTCGAGCGAGGCTTCCGTCAGGTCAGCGTCGCGTATCGCGCCAATTTGAGCCTGGAAAGTTACGTCGAGCGTTTCAGATCTGGAAAGCTCACTCGCTAGCCGGTCTTGCACATTTCCATAGAAGGTTTGCTGCCCTCCCAAATATTCTGACGCTCCGTGCAGCACGTCGATCGATGTCGCAATAGCTGCTCCATTGTTCGCAAGCAGTGCGGCGCGCGCACCGCTAATGGCCGCGAAGATATTGTTTGCGGTAGGAACATCCGCGGAGTCTCGCTGATCGAAGATGTCCTGCGCCGAACGGGCAAACTGAAATGAGTTGCCGGCGGAATCCTGAATCTGGCGGGTGGCCGGAGTGCCACTCAAACGCGTTGCTCCATTCACGGCCGCTGCATTTAATTGATAGGGCGGACCCGAACCATCGCCGCCATCGAAAATGTACCGCCCCTCCACCGTAGTAGACGTAAGCGAAACCAATTGTTCTTGCAAGCCAAGAACTTGCTGCGCGGCTCCGACCCGGTCCTGAACTGTTTGCGAGCTAAGCCCCTGCCCAACAACTTGCGTAATCTTGTCCAGCAACTGCACCGCCGTGGTGAGCGCGTTGTCGGCCCCATTGACTTGAGTTTGAATTCTGTTCAAATTTGAGAGTGCCTGCTTATTTATTGAGCGTTCTGATTCCAATTGAAGCAGCGTCCCAATCTGATCTGGCGCATCGCTGGCGGACTGGACCTTCAGTCCTGACGAAATCTGGCTCTGAGCCGTGGCGGTCCTGAGTTGGATACGATTTAAATCCGCGATAAATCGTTGGGAGGAGGGGTCCAAATTTGAAAGCATAGGTTTTTTTAAAACGAATTACTTCAACATGTCCAGGGTGGTCTGCATAATCTGATCGAGCACGGTAATCAACTTTGCGGATGCGCTGTACGCTTTTTGATACTGCAACAGCCGCACCGCTTCCGCATCGAGCGATACGCCAGAGAGTTGCGACCGCAGAGATTGCGCTTGCGAGGAAGCTTGTTGGTACAAATCCGCCGAATCTTTCTGTGACGCCAGAATGCGCCCCAAGCCGCCGGCGATTTCGCCGAAATATTGGGTATAGCTGAAGCCGTTCACTTGATCGGCGGCCCCGTTCCCATGCGCCAAGTTTGCCAGCGCAAGAGCTGTTCCATTGCTCACGAAAGGCGGCCCGGGGCTGATTGTGGCAATCTGTGCGGCGGTAATCCCACTCACCAACCCAAGCGACGCGGCAGTTTTGGTAATGTCGGTGGCGTCATACGTGAAAAGCGGAACTCCGGGTTGCGCCGGTGGCCCGTCTGAAATGTTTCCCGCAGTTAACAAGCTATTTACCCGGTCCGCAAAACTCTTAGCGAGCGTGTTCAGTGACCCCGCTTGGTTTCGGTCCCCCTGCAGCCCGGCCAGCGTTCCGTTGCGAAACTGCAAAAGACCCGAAACAGTCCCACCTGCAAAGTGACTGGTGATATCGTTCCCGCCGCTATCCACAATCTGAAGAGAAGGCAAGCCTGCGGGATTTGCCGGCGGACTGGCGGGTGCGGGAGCCGTGGCGACCCCGAACGAGAACTGCCGAGTACCCAGCACCAGGGGAATTTGGCCATCCAGCAGAACGTCCGTGCCGCCGTCCGCTCCAGTACGGGTTGTGATATTCGCAAGCGAGGAAAGCTTTTCAAGAGCGCTGCTCAATCTTGCGTCCCGGCCCGCGTCTTCAATTCCACTTTCTCCACGCGCTTGGTTGTAACCCTGAATTTCAGTAGCCAACGCTGAAATCTGGTTAATCTGCGCCCGGATCTGACCGTCGGTCTTTGCCGACGCCTGTGACAAAACGGAGGCTGTCTGTTGAAATGCCGAAGCCGCTTCCTGCGCCGCGGACAGAACGGATTGCCGCGACGAGCTGCTCCCCGGAGCCACACTTAAAGCGGAGAAGCTGTTGAATAGCTTGGTCAACGCACCCGGAACTCCGGAAGCACCTGACACATCGAATGAGGATTCAATGGCACTCAGGCTCTCTGTGAGTTGCTGTGCGGAACCAAGATTGGTGGATTGATTCCGCACAGATTGATCCAGATACGAGTCGCGCGTGCTAACGCCCTGTGCCGTAACGCCCCCGGTAAGACCCGATTGTGCGTTGAACGACAGAGCCGTGAAGTCTGCGATTTGTGCCGCATATCCGGGCGTCGAAGCATTGTTCACGTTGTTTTGTGAAATTTCGATTGCCCGCTGAAAAGCGCCAAGCGATTGCGATGAGGCGGTCAGAGCGCCGAATATTCCTGACATTGCTAACCCTGCACCTCAACCGTGAACCCTGAATCAGCTGATTCAAGGCCAGCGCGGGATAACTGCCGATTGATGCTGTCCAGCGCCATTCTATTCAACGTTCCCGCCTGTGTGAGTGTTGCCCGCAAGCGGCGCAGGGCGCTTTTTGAAATGGTGGCGGGCTCGCGCCGGGCTTGAGCTTCAATACCGCTTAAAGTACAGGCCAGCTTTTCCAGCAAGCGCTGTGCTTGCTCTAATTCATCCGGTTCAGCGCTGACTAACGATTGAGCCGCCGCCCTTAGACTGCCGTCGGCGGCGTTCAGAATTTGGGTGGAATTAGAAGTTATGCTCATTCGGGCTGGGCTGTCGCCAGCGTCTCTTTCAGAAGGGCCCGGCCGATAAGCGCGGGGTTCACTGAATAAGAGCCGGCTTGCACTAGCTTTGCTAATTGTTCAATTCGGGCCGAACGGGCTGTATCAGAATTCCGTACCAGCCGGGATGAACCGGACAACTCCACCGAATCTGTGCCCAGGCGTGACTGGTAACCGGCGGAACCTTTCCCGCCTGCCACCGCTTGCGACGATTCAACGTCCGCGGATCGGCTGGCGGCACCACCAGCTACTGCATTCCGGTCATCGATTCTCATGTGCGCTCCCCTACAAGGTTCATATCGGCCCGACTGGCGAAAAATTTAACCAAATATCAGATGTCCTGAAAATTCTTCACGCCCGCCGCTTTCAGGCCCCGCGCCATGGTTTGCAGCGCATGCTTATGAATCTGAGAGATCCTGCTTTCATTCACGTTTAACAGCGCCCCAATCTGTTTCATGGTCAGGCTTCGAAGGTAATAAAGGAGCACCACTTTACGGGATCGCGGCGGCAGCACCGCCACAGCGCGTGACAGAAACTGGCGTAATTGCTGCTTCTGGTGCAAACGGTCCGGGCCGCCTTCCACTGCAGCCGGAATAGCATGCCCGCAATCCTCCGGTTCGCCAGAGCGGCCAGCGGGCACGGCGCAGGACGCCGTATACCAAAGGCTAAGCCTCCGCTTTCGAAATTGATCAATCTCCACGCCCAAACGGTTGCTTACCTCCTCTTCAGAGGGTTCGCGGCTCAGGGTAAGAGTCAGGCTGCGCGTTTCCACGTCCAGACGTCGCTGCCACCGCCGCAGACCTCGCGAAGCCGAATCCAGCCGGCGCAGGCTGTCCAGAATTTCGCCCCGGATGCGGTGACGCGCATAACTGGCAAATGGCACGTTCAGCCCCGAATGGTAAGAACGGCTGGCATCCACCAGCCCCACATGGCCCGCTTGCACCACGTCTCCCATTTCCACCGCCGCATGCAACGGCAGGTTTCCATAAATCTGCCACGCAATCAGCCGCACAAGCGGAAGGTTTTGCAGCACCAGGTTGTGCGCATTCTGCTGGGTATCCTGTTGTTCCAGAACATGCGGAAACGGGTTGTATGGGTAGTCAACTGGCTGAAGCGTTTGTGGCGGCATTGTGAAATACAGTGGTTGCCGAACAGCCTTAACATTCTCAGCGAAAAGAACGTCCCATTGTTGCGGCCCGTAAACTCAATCTCAAATAAGCGAGAAATAAATTCTAAAGTTTCCACAACTTTGACCGATGGTATGTTCAAGCGCCGCAATGTCGAATACCGAAAAAATTATCTGGCTGCCCTCCGCAATACCCGATTCCGCCGAACTAAATCTCCTGGCGAGCCTTCCAACGGATGTTGTCTCTGTCGCCACTACGCCCGATGATCTTGCCCGGCTCAGCCGGCTCTGCCGTGATTCCGTGGTCTTTGCTAACTTCTCAGAAAGCGATTCAGCCCTGGAATGCCTGGAACTGTTGCGCCGGGAAAACGAAACAATTCCCATACTGGTCCGCAACCGGTACTCCACGTTAGCTGAAGCGCTGCCTTTAGCCCAGTTGGGCCTTACCCGCGTTTTCGATGGACACACCCAGACCGGTACCATGGTGGCCGAGTTGCAGATTGCGCTGGAAGATGCCGCGTCCCTGCGGCGGAAGCGCATGCAGACCCGGGAAAACAAGCCTGCCTGGCAAGCGGCCATTGTGGGTGAAAGTGATGCCATGCTGCAGATTTGCGAAGTGGTCCGGCTGGTGGCCAGCCGCCGTTCCACGGTACTTATTTCCGGCGAGACCGGTACCGGTAAGGAAGTCATTGCCCGCGCCCTGCATCAGGCCAGTCCCCGCTCCGCGCTCCCCATGGTTGCCGTGAACTGCTCGGCTATTCCCCATAGTTTGCTGGAAGCGGAACTGTTCGGCTACGTCCGGGGTGCGTTCACGGGAGCGCAACAGATGCGCGTGGGCCGCTTTGAACAAGCACACAAGAGCACTCTGTTTCTGGACGAAATAGGAGATATGCCGCTCGATTTACAAGGCAAGCTGCTGCGCGTTATTCAGGAACGTGAGTTCCAACGCCTGGGCAGTTCGGAAACAATTAAGGTGGACGTGCGGATTGTTGCCGCCTCAAACCTGAACCTGCTGGAGCGGGTCCAGCAAGGTCTCTTTCGCGAAGATCTGTATTACCGTCTGAATGTGGTTCCATTGCGCATGCCCGCTTTGCGCGAAAGGCCGGAAGATATTGCCGCCCTGGCGCAACACTTCGTCGGCAAAATTTGCCGCGATGAATGCATGCCTAATAAGACGCTCTCCGCCACCGCTCTCCCCAAGCTGGCGACTTATAGTTGGCCAGGCAATGTGCGGCAACTGGAAAACGCAATCGAAATGGCTGTCGTGATGAGCGGCGGCCGCATTACGTTGACCGCGGCAGATTTTCGCTTCCCCCTTGCCGCGGACCTACAAACCGCGCCCTGCATGGCCCCGTCAGAAAATCTTGCACTGCCAGATCACGGTCTCGATTTCGAAAAGACGGTTTCGCAATTCGAACGCAACATTCTTTCGCAAGCCCTGCGCCGTACAGGCGGGAATAAAAAGCTTGCGGCGGATATGCTTTGTTTGAAGCGCACAACTCTTTCGGCGAAGGTGAAAATCCTGGAGACGATGGCGGGTTGCGCACTGGCTTACTAGCAATAATTACAACAGCGTAATTGGATCGACGTCGATCACCAGTGCCGTGGCACCCCATTTCTGAGCCCTGGCGAACAACTGCGCGCGCCGCAAAAGCTCATTCAACAGTTTGCGGCTGCCAGATTTCACCAGAAATTGGTAGCGATACTCTGCCTTCAACCGCGGCACCGGCGCTTCCGCCGGCCCCATGATGCGAATTTTCTCCGGTGCCGGGCCCAGGTGCGAACCCAGCTCCGCGCTCATTCGCAGTGCATCCTCCTGTTTTTCTGCGCGGACCAACATGTTCGCCATCGCGGTAAACGGTGGGTAATGCATGGAGCGGCGAAATTGAAGCTCCTTCTCATAGAAAGCCGCGTAGTCCTGCAACGCCGCTAACCTCACCGCGTAGTGGTCAGGATTCACGGTCTGCACCAGCACCATTCCCGGCAGCGTGCCTCGCCCTGCCCGGCCCGCCACCTGTGTGATGAGCTGAAACGTTCGCTCCGCCGCTCGAAAATCCGGCAAACCCAACCCGGTATCCGCCGAAACTACACCTACCAGCGTGACGTTCGGAATATCGTGGCCCTTCGCAATCATCTGGGTACCAACCAAAATGTCGAAGTCCTTCTCCCGAAAGCCCTGCAGAATGGTTTCGTAGTGGTGCTTGCCGCCTACCGTATCGCGATCCAGCCGCGCAATTCGCGCCGCCGGAAACTGTTGGTGCAGCTCTTCTTCCACCTTCTCCGAACCCAGCCCCAGAAAGTGAATATGCTCGCTCTCGCACTTGGGGCAAGTTTCCGGAACCTTCTCCGCGTAATTGCAGTAGTGGCAAAGCAGGCGCCGGTCGCGGCGATGCCATGTCAGCGTCACCGCGCAATTCACGCATTGAATCCGCTCGCCGCAAGCCCTGCATGCGACGGCGCTTGAGAAGCCGCGGCGGTTCAGCAGAACAATTGCCTGTTCACCGCTTTCCAGGCGGGCTTGCAGTTGCTCCAGCAGCGCACGGGAAAATGTGGCGTGCTTGCGCGTCTCCAGAAACTCCTGGCGCATATCGATCAGGTCCACACGCGGCAACGGCCGCTCCGCCACGCGGTTCGGCAATTCAAGCAGCTTGTATTTTCCCTGCTGGGCGTTATAGCGGCTTTCCATACTAGGCGTCGCGGAGCCCAGCACCACGCAGGCACCCGCATGCTGCGCACGCACCATGGCCACATCCCGCCCGTGGTACCGCGGATTTTCCTCCTGCTTGTAGCTCTGATCGTGCTCCTCATCCACTACAATCAGGCCCAAATTTTTGACTGGGGCGAACACGCAGGACCTTGTTCCCACAACCACCCCCGCCACCCCTGACCGAATCTTGCGCCATTGGCCGGTGCGTTCCGAATCGCTAAAGGCACTATGCAGAATAGCTACCCGGTCTCCGAAGCGCGCGAAAAACTGTCCCGCCATAGCAGGAGTTAATGCGATTTCAGGCACCATCAACAAAGCGCTTCGCCCCAGTGCGAGCGTAGCTTCAATGGCTTTCAGGTAAACCTCGGTTTTGCCCGAACCGGTGACGCCGTGCAACAGAAAGGTCTGAAATTTTGCGGTTTCAAGGCCAATTTCTATCTCCTCAAACGCGGCACGTTGGGTTGCATTCAACTCATGTGGCGTCAGTGACGCTTCCTGCGGAGCACTGGGTGCCTTTTCAATCAACAGCACTAGCTTGCGCCGCGCCAGAGAACGCGCCGCGGTACTTGCATTCTTTACTTGAGTTTCCACTTCCGCCAGGTTGTGCGCGCCAGGGTGAAGCTCCAGAAACGCCAGCAGTTCCCGCTCCGCTTTAGGCAGCTTGATTGCAGTCTCAGGGCGTGCGCCTTCTAAACCGGAGACCGAAAGCATTGCTGAAGGTGCCCGCATGGGGTCGCGTTCCGATTGTGTCTGCTCCGAGACCACAAACCCGCGCTTCTCAAGAGATTTCAGCGCCTTATCCGCAAGCGGGAACTTCTTCTTCAAATAAGCCGCCGAAAGCGAACGGTGCTCCAGTGCACCCAGAATCTGCACCGTTTGATCTTCCGCGGCGGAGGCGAACAGCAACTGCCGCGCGGCATCGCGCCCCCCATCGGTTAATGTGTAAGTCCTGCCGGACCGAATCTCAGAAGCTAGCGGCAGCATCGAACGCAGCACTTCGCCCAGAGGCGAACAATAATATCCAGAGATCCAGCGTGCCAGCGCCAATAGTTCAGAACCCAGTACCGGTTCCGAATCAATCAAGCGAAGTGCATCGCGCGCGGCAACAGCCGGAGCATCGTTGTGACAGGCTAGAATCAGGCCGGTCAGCTTGCGCGTGCCGAAAGGAACCAGCAGACGGCACCCAACCTGCACGCGATGTTGCAGCGTCACCGGCAATGAATATGTGAAATGCTGATCGAGCGGGACGGGAAGACTTACATCACAGAAGCGAAAGGCCAACAATGAAAGTTTACGAGATTCGCGAACCGAAGGGCGTAGAATCGCTCACCCTGACAGAACGTCCCGCGCCGGTGCCGGGAAATGGAGAAGTGCTGGTTAAGATGCGGGCGGCTTCGTTGAACTTTCGCGATCTTGCGGTAGCCCGCGGCGCTTACGGCAAAGGCGTGCCGTACCCGTTGGTTCCTTTGTCCGATGGCGCGGGGGAGGTTGTGGAACTCGGCCCCGGTAGTTCCCGCTGGGCCGTAGGCCAGCGCGTGGCCGGAATCTTCATGCAGGGCTGGATATCCGGACGGGTGGATGCAGAGAAAGCGAACACGGCAATGGGCGGTGCCATCGACGGCGTCCTAGCTGAATTTCGCGTCTTTCCCGAGTCGGGCCTGGTACGCCTTCCCGATCATTTGTCATATGAGGAAGGCGCTGCTTTGCCGTGCGCGGGTGTCACCGCATGGCGTGCTCTCGAAGGCATCCGCTCCGGTGAAACGGTGCTGGTGCAAGGCACGGGCGGCGTGTCAATCTTCGCGCTTCAATTCGCCAAGATGGCGGGCGCGCGGGTAATCGCTACGTCCAGCAGCGACAAAAAACTGGAACGCGCGCAGAGCCTCGGTGCCGATGTCCTGATCAACTACAAGACCACCCCTGACTGGGAGAAGCCGGCTCATGGCGTTGACCGCATTGTTGAAGTGGGCGGCGCGGGTACGCTTGGAAAGTCCCTGCGGGCCGTCCGTATGGGGGGCACCGTCGTGCTGATCGGCATCTTGACCGGCAAAGGCGAAGTGGATCCACAACCGGTTCTGATGAAAAGTATCCACCTGCAAGGCATATATGTGGGTTCGCGCGAAATGTTTGAAGATATGAACCGCGCCATTACACAATCGGAAATGAAGCCCGTCATCGACCGCGTTTTTGCGTTCGATGAGGCGCGCGCGGCCTACCAGCATCTGGAAAGCGGAGCTCATTTTGGAAAAGTCATCATCGGCATCTGAGCAGCCTGTCGCGCTGGTCACCGGCGCCTCAAGCGGCATCGGCGCGGCTTACGCACGGGCGCTTGCGGCGGCGGGCTACTGGGTCATTCTGGTGGGGCGCAATCATCGCAAGCTGCTCGCCGTGCAAAAGGAAACCGGCGGCGAAATACTGATTGCGGATCTGGCCACGGACCTGGGGCTGCGCGCCTTAGAGTATCGCGTCCAGACCGAAGACCGCCTTGATTTTCTGGTCAACAACGCCGGCTTCGGCACTGCGGGAAAGTTTTGGGAGACCAGTCTTGCGGGCCAGGACGCCATGTACCGCGTTCATATTCTGGCTACCATGCGTCTGACCGGTGCGGCGCTGCCGAGAATGGTCAGGCGTAACCGCGGCAGCATCGTCAACGTTTCAAGCGTCGCCGCCTGGATGCCCACCGTGGGCTCAATCAGTTATTCCGCTACCAAAGCCTGGATAAACAGCTTTACCGAAGGCCTTTGGTTGGAGCTGAAAAGCGCCCGGAGCGGCGTTCGTGTGCAAGCTCTTTGCCCCGGGTTCACACGGTCCGATTTTCATCAGACGCTGGGCATGGATACCAGCCGCATTCCGGAAAGCCTTTGGACTTCCGCTGACCAGGTTGTTGCCGCATCGCTCAGTGGTTTGTCCCGCAACAAACCGATCGTCGTGCCGGGCTGGCGCTATCAAACGTGGATCGGTATACAGCGCCTTCTGCCGCGTGCAGTGCTGCATGGAATCGCTATGAAATCCGGTGAAACCTTCCGCAGGCCTACTGCAAATCGGTAGCGGGTTCTTCCGGTGCGTGCAGGTAAGGAATGCCCTTCTCCATCCAGGCCGGTTTCGGAGCGCCCTTCAACTCGAAAGCGAAATACTCGGCTAGGCGGCGCGCGTAGTCCTTCTGGTTGGCTCTCCGCTGTAAGTGGTGCGGCTCGCCAGCATAGCTGAACATGTACACTTCTTTGTTCAAGCGCCGCAACGCCAGGTAATATTCAATTCCCTGGTACCACGGCACGGCATCGTCCGCGTCGTTATGGACCATCAGAATCGGCGTCTTCACGCGATCTGCCTGGAACAGCGGGCTGTTCTCAATAAACCGTAGCGGATACTCCCACAAGCTGCCCCCAATCCGGCTCTGCGTCTTCTCATACTGGAATTGGCGAGGCAGCCCGCTGCCCCACCGGATGCCTCCGTACGCACTGGTCATGTTCGCCACAACCGCACCAGCTTCTACCGCTTTGAAGCGAGAAGTCTGGGTAATCATGTACGCGATTTGATAGCCGCCCCAACTGTGGCCCTGAATCCCGATGTTGGCCTCATCCACAAAACCGCGGTTCACCATGGCATCCACCCCGCCCAACACGCACTTCAGCGCGCTCTGGCCAGGGTATCCCGTGGTGTAAACAATGTCCGGTGTAAACACCAGATAGCCGTTACTGACGTAATACGGAATGTTGATGCTGTCCATCGGTTTCGGGTCATTAAAATGATTCAGGTTCTGCGAAAGCCGCTCATAAATGTAGACAATCATCGGGTACTTTTTCGCGGGGTCAAAGTTCTCGGGCTTGTACAGCGCACCCTGCAAAGGCACGCCGTCAAGGTTCTTGAAGCTGACCATCTCCGCCGTGCCCCATAGCAGATCCGCCTTCTGCGGATTGGCGTCTGTCACTTTCTTCATCTCCTTCATCGCGGTGCCGGTCACCAGCAAATCAGGATACCTGTCAAAGGTTTGTGCGGAAAGCACCACCACATCGGCATTCTTGGCCTTCACTGGCGCGCCGTAATCTACCGCTCCCATGGTGAGTTGGGTGGATCCCGAATAAAATCCAGTCTGGCGCGTGACTGTCTTCTCCGCACGAAGCAGTAAAGGTTTCGCTGTATCAATCGCCTTTTCTTCCGCATCCAGCTTTATGTAGCGAAGCTCAAGATTGTTCTTGCGCCCCATTCCGGCTGTGTAGTTCGCCGCACGGCGGCCATCGGGTGCAAGTTCCCAAATGTCGAAGCGGTCGTATACCAGAACGCTCTTGCCATCCTTGCTCCACCCGGCCAGACCATAGGCGCGCGGAATACTCGGCGTATCGTTATCTTCCGTCCAGAATTTGACCGGGAGTTTCGCGGTCAGGTTCACGGTTTTTCCTGAGGGCACCGACGTGGCATTCCAATTTTCACCATCGAAAGAAATGGCGTACTTGCTATCGGGCGACCATGTCACAGCCCCGGTATTCTTCTTCGCCAGCAGAGTTCGCTTCCCCGTTTCGATATCCACCAGAAACGAATCCGAAGCGCGCTCACCGTACTCGATCGCGGGGCGGTATTCCCTGTCGTCTGAACCCAACGCGTATCGGCCGTTTTCACTTGGCGTAATTTCGGACATCTCCGCGTCTGCAAGCTGCACCATCTTGTGCTGCGGCACAAGGTAAACCGCGCGGAAGGAACGCGTACGCTCCAGCCCGGCGCGCACTTTCTGCATGGGCTGTATGTGGTCGTCTTTATAGTGCCAAAGATCAAAAACGACTTCGTCGTCGGCGGGCGACCCCGTCTTGTGCTCCGGCAGCACCGGCGGAGCGGCCCCGAAGAAAAGCCGTGTACCGTCCTTTGAAAAGTTCAGCGTAGCCGTGTCACTGATCACGAAACCGGAACGGAAGCCGGGCGTTTCCACTGCCGCCACTACCGAGGCTTGCGACGCTTTACGCTCCCATAAATACAATTTGTACTTCGCCAGCTTGGTTGAGGCGTCGTCATGGCTGCTCACAAAGGCAAGTTCGTCATGCTTGTCATCCCAAGTCAGTTTCTTGTACTGCCCTTTCCCGGAGAGAAGCGCTTTCGGGCTGTCCAGCCCTTTTCCCGGCAACACATAAACGCCGTTGGTTTCTTCCTTCGGCGAGGCCACCGCATATGCCAGGGACCGGCCGTCCTTGGTAAGCAAATATTCGGAAACGTCCGCGATGGTTCGCTCCGTGCCGGAATCTAATTGCCGCAACACCAAATCCGTACCCATGGCAGGTTTGCCCGCCGGGGCCTGTGCCGCGGCTGCTTTCAAGTAAGCCACTAAAGACTCGCCTTGCTCCGTGATACCGAAATCTTTCACTCGCGCCACCCGCGTTGGAATTGAGGAGGTCAGATTGAAGATCACCAGATCGCCAGGAGGCAAATCCGTCCGGGAACCTGTTCGGGTTGCCGGGCGTGGAGCTTCCGCATTTGCCTCTGCTTTCGGCTTCTGGGTTTCCGCCCTCTTGGCGTACGAAACAAAAATCAAATAATGGGAATCCGGCGTGAACGCAAGTCTGATTGCACGCGGGCGGGGGGGTGCTTCGGAGTTCGGGTCTGGCGGCGCGGGCGGTGGCAACTGCCCCGCGTTCTCGCGCAACTCCTTGCCGGTCGTTAAATCGCGCACAACCACTTCGCCGTCGCCTTCCTGCGGAAATAATCCATACGCCAGATACCGGCCGTCGCGCGAAAGCACCTGACCGTTGATGGCCCGCCAGGAATCGAAATCTTTGAAGTTAATAGGGCGCTTGGCTGCAAACGAAGCCGGAGCGATGATCAGTGCAGTGACGGCGAGTGTATTAGCGAGACGGCGGAAAAGCATTTTCCGTAGTGTAGCGTTCCGCCGCATAGCGGGAAAGCCAGGAATCCGCCGCCGCCTGTTCGTCTTCTTTATCGCGGAGAGCGGTCCAGGTAGTCAGGCGCGTCTCCCGAAGTATCTCCAGCAGCTTCTTTTTTCGGCGTGCTTCCGCGGTGCGAATCAGTTGCGCGTCCGCTTCCTGCTTTAGCTTTTCAGCACGTCCGCGAATCTGCGCTTTCCGTTGTTCCGCCCAAACATTGAAGCTGGCAAGCGTTTGAAACTCAGAGGATTCCACCGTGGCTTGTTGCGTAATAGAATCCGCCGCACTCTTCCGCAGGGCTGTTATCTGTTCCAGTTGGTTCGCCAACTGTTGACGTTGTACAGCCAGCCTCATACCAGTGGCTTCTTCCAGTTCGCACTGCAGCGTGCGCCAATGCAGCACGCGGTCCAGGGGAAATCGGAACGCCTTCACTGCAGTTGCAACGCCAGGTTCGAAAGCCCGGTCAGAGTTTCCTGGATTGGCGTCGTTACACTGCCGTCCTGGCGAAGGTAGCGCATCATGTTATCGCGCGCCCGAATGGTGGCGTCCAGGCGCGGGTTGGTGCCGTTCACGTATGCACCCAGTTGAATCAAGTCTTCCGCCTGGCGATATGCCGCCAGAGCTTCACGAATTTTCTGCGCGCTTTGCCGCTGCTCTGGATTTGAGATTTGCGATTGCAGGCGGCTCACCGAATCCAGAATCTGAATCGCAGGATAGTGTCCAGCGGCGCCTAACTCGCGCGAAAGCGTAATATGCCCGTCCAGAATCGAACGGACCGCATCGCAGATCGGCTCGTTAAAATCGTCACCCTCCACAAGCACGGTGAAGAATCCGGTGATGGATCCACGTTCGAAATTGCCGGCGCGCTCACAGATTTTTGGCAACAGATTAAATACAGATGGCGTGTAGCCTTTCTGACTGGGCGGCTCACCGGCCGCCAGACCGATCTCGCGTTGCGCCATGGCCAGCCGCGTCACCGAATCCATCACCAGCAAAACCTTTGCACCCTGGTCCCGAAAATATTCCGCAACCGCAAGTGCCACAAAACAGGCGCGAACCCGAAGCGGCGCAGGCCGGTCTGAAGTGGCGGCAATGACAACCGATTTTCTGCGGCCCTCCTCGCCAAGTTCGTGTTCCAAGAACGCACGCACTTCCCTGTTCCGTTCACCGATCAGAGCAATCACAGTAACATCGGCGGAGCTATTGCGCGCCATCGCGCCCAGCAGCGTGCTCTTGCCCACGCCGGAGCCGCCGAAAATTCCCACGCGCTGACCCAGCCCGATCGGCAGCAAGCCATCGATGGCGCGAATGCCCGTCACCAGGGGTTCAGTAATATGCGCGCGGTCAAGCGGGTTCTGCGGAGGCTGGTATAGCCTGTACCGCTCACCTGCAGGGAACCGCGGCCCCTTGTCCATGGGTTCGCCAAAGCCATCCAAAACACGCCCCAGCAAGTGCTGACCCACGCATACCGTCGCATCGTTTGGACGCGCGTAAATGCAATCGCCCAGGCACAAGCCATCAGTATCTTCGAGCGGCATCGAAAGCACATGCCCATTTCGAAAACCAATCACCTGGGTACGAATGGAACGGCCCTCTTGCGTGCGGATACAGCAAAAATCACCGATCGCAACAGCCGGCCCCGCCGATTCAATCAGCAGCCCCACAAGCTGCACCACTTCTCCCGCAGTCTGAAACGGGTCCAAGCGTGCGAGGTCAACGTAATACGGGCTTAAATCGAGTGGCATGGCGCTGGTCATGTGTGTTTCACCCTGTCTGTCAATCCGCGCTCGATCTCTTCAAATTGCGCAGCCACCGAAGCATCCATCTTTCCCCGGTTCGTTTCGAACATCAGAGCACCCATTGCCAGCCGCGGGTCCGCGTTTACCTCAACCGCGCCATGGTGCGCGGCAAGCGCTTTGCGAATAGCCGCTTCCTGCGCGGGATGAACGTGTACCCGGTATATTTCCTGACGCGCCAGCCGCTCCAGTGCAACCTGCACCAGCGCCTGAATGGCCTCAGGCTCAAGCGACAGCTCCCGATGTAAAATTCGCCGCGCAATAGCGAGTGAAAGCTGCACCACGTCCGATTCCGCCTCTTCCCGAAGCCGGGGACGCAGTGCGGCAACCTCTTCCAGAGAGCGCGCCAGTTGCGCCAGCACGGGTTCCAACTCGCGCGAGGCTTCGGCTCTCCCTTGCGCTTCGCCCTCCGCCAGACCTTGCCGGCGTGCGGCTTCCACAGCTTGGCGCGCAGTTTGCTCCGTCTCGATCAATCTGTTGCGCAGTGCCGCTGTTTCAGGATCTATTGAAACCGAAGGTTCGAACCTTGTTGAATTGTCTTGCTGTGCGCCGGCCGCCTGACCTCCCTGTCCGAAAGTCCGCCAGACTATTGGCTGAACCTCGGCGCAGCCGTGCTCCCGAAGCAGAATTCTAGACGACATATTGCTCCCCGGCGGAGCCCTTCAAATTAATAACGCCTTCCGCTTCCAACTCGCGCACCAGACCAATAATCTGTTGTTGCGCCGCTTCCACATCCTTGATCTTGACCGGGCCCATGGCGTCCATGTCTTCCTTCAACATTTCCCCTCCTCGCTGGGACATTCCGGCCAGAAAATGGTTGCGGAGCTGGTCGCTGGTGCCTTTCAGCGCGACAGTCAAATTCTTGCGATCCACCTTTGCCACCAACTGCTTCATCCCGTTTTCATCAATGGAAAGCAGGTCTTCGAAGATGAACATCAAGTGGCGGATGGTTTCCACCAAGCCCGCGTCCTGATCTTCTATGCTGCCCAGAATCTCCTTCGAGATCTTCACATCCAACCTGTTGAACATTTCGGAAACCGCGCGTACGCCCCCATAAGATTCGCGGCTATACTCGCCAAGCGAGGAAAGTTTTTGACCGATAATCCCCGCAATTTTCGAAATAATCTCCGGCGAGATCTGGTCCAGGTTGGCCATGCGCAAGGCCACGTCTGAACGCATGCCCGGGGGAAGCGAAACCAGCAGCGCCGCTGCCTGCGAGGAACTCAAGTGCGACAGAATCAGCGCGATCGTTTGGGGGTGCTCGCTATGAATGAATTTAGCAAGCTGCTGCGGATCGGCCTTGTGCAACACGTCGAAGCTGGCCACATCCGTGCCCAGAACCTTCACCAGGCGATCGTAAATCTTCTTGGAAGCTTCCGGGCCGAACGCGGCTTGCAGCATCTTCCGGGCATAATCCAACCCGCCTTTTACGGCGAATTCTCGGCCCGTCACCAGTTGATGAAACTCTTCCAGAACCAGTTCCGCCTGCGCCATGGAAACAGCGTCAAGACGGGCTACTTCACGGCTGACCAAGTGCACTTCGTCTTCGTTCAGATTTTTCATCAACTCCGCGCTGGCCTGCTCACCGAGCGAGATCAGCAAAATGGCGGCCCGGCGCGGCCCCGCCAGGGCCGGTGCTATGCTTGCTACCGCGCTCACACCACTTCCGCCCCTTGCTTTTCAGCAAGCCATGTTTTCAAAATGTTGGTGCCGCCTACGCTGTCTTGTTTGACCGATTCCTGAAGATGAGCAATCAGAATTTCAGCCTTTTTCGTGGTGAGGTTGGGGAGTTTTAGCTGATTCGCGATCTCTTCATCCAACTTCCGCTGGGCGGCTTCCCGCGCCAGCAACCGGTCTGCCTCATGTTGTGCCGCTTCGCTGACCATCGCGGTTCCTGCCCCTTCCGCTTGTCCCGGTAATGCCGTCTGCGTTGTCACCGATGGCTTCTTCTTTTTCTTCAACAGCAAAAACGCAAGGCCCAAGAGGATAACCACCAAAACCGCGCCGACCACCGCCGCGATCAGAAAGCTCTTGCCATCAGCCAGTACAGGTGCCAGCCATTTCGGAACCCGCGGGTCAGTCACGGGAGTATTCGGGCCCATTTCCGAAGGGGATTCCGCGCTTAATGTCGATTCAAACGGAAGCGTTTCCACAACCAGAAGATCTCCCCGCTCCGTGCTCAGGCCCGCAATTCCGCTCACCAGATCGCGAATGATTTTCAACTTCTCCGGCGTGGGCGGCACCAGCGTTCGCTTCAGCTTTTTGCCCGCCCCTTCCCACTTCAGTTCGTGATCCACCAATACGGAAAGTGAGATGCGCTTGACGGTCCCTTGGGGCAGCCGCATGTGGCGCACTACGCGGCTGGTTTGAAACGTAATGTTCTCGGTTTTCCTGGAAACGCCACCGGAGCCGTACCCTGTGCGGCCCGGTGGACGGGGCAAATTCGAAGCAGTACCCGGCGCACCGGAACTGCCCGCCGAAGAGGTGGCATCTTCCGTCTTCTGCGAGGTGATCATCACCGACTTATTCGGATCGAGCGTTTCCTCGCTCTGCTCCCCACTCGTAAAGTCGCAATCGACGGAAACACCAGTACGGTAGCGGCCCGCCCCCAGCAAAGGTTCAAGCGTGGCATTCACTTTGGCCAGCAGATTGTTCTCCAGCTTCTGCTTGAATTCGATTGTGGCGTCAGACGGCTGAAGCGAATCGGGCTCCATCCCTGCCCTCTTCGGCAGGCTAAGCAAGTTGCCGCGCGTATCAAGAAGGGTCACAGCTTCCGGCGTCAGACCTTCAACCGCGCTGGCGATCATATTGGTGAGCGCGGAAACATTTTGGGGTAGAAGTTTCGCGCCCGGACGAAGCCGCAGAATCGCGCTCGCCTTTCCGGATTGCCGCGATTCCAAAAATACAGAATCTTTTGGAAACGTGAGGTGAACGCGTGCCTGTTCCACTGAGGAGAGCGACATGATGGATCGCTCCAGTTCGCCTTCCAGAGCGCGGCGATAATTCACGTGCTCTGCAAATTCAGTGGCACCGAAGTTGGTCTTATCGAATAATTCAAAACCGATTCTGCCGCTCTTCGGCAATCCCGCTGACGCTAGTTCCAGCCGCAGTTCCGCCACGCGCGCCGATGGCGCAAGCACGGTGGTACCGTTCTCTGAGAGCCGGAAATCCGTGCCGGATTCTTTTAGCTTCTGCACCACCGCGCCCGCATCTTCCGCGGCCAGATTGCTATAGAGGGGTTTGAAATCCGATTCTTTCGACCAGTGAGATAACGAAAGCATCGCCCCGACCGCAAGCAACGCAGCGCACACAATGGCAATCCGCTGCCTGATGGACAAGGCGGAGATGAGTTGGCGAACTTGCGCAACCGCTCCCATTTACATCTGCATCCGCATTACTTCCTGGTACGCCTGCACCACTTTATTTCTCACCTGAAGAAATAATTCAAGCGACAGGTCGGCCCGTTGCCCCGCCAGCGCCGCTGTGTGCAGTTCTTCCGTCTCGCCCGTGAGAAAGCGGTTCACCGCTGCCTGGGCATCGTTCTGCTTCTGTTCCACGCCGGAAATGGAATTTGCCAGAATATTCTGGAAATCCTGACCGGAGGCGCCGGTTACGGAGGCCACCGGTGCCGCGGGCGTTAACGCGGGAAGTGCAATGTGGTTGGAAATGGGAGCGATCATAGACTACCGGAAGAGGTCGATCGACCGCTGGATCATGTCCTTCACGGCGGAAATAGCAGCGACGTTGGCTTGATAGGTTCGTGAAGATCCAATCAGATCCACCATGTCTTCCGCGGGATTAATCCGCGGCATGGCAACGTAGCCGTCCACGTCCGCATCGGGATGCCCTGGCTGGTAGCGCTTTTCCGGCTCGCGGGTATCCACCGTGATTTCGGAAACGGCCACGCCCTGATTCTGCTGCTCCAACTGAGCAGCGAAAACAGAATGGAAGGGCATCTCCGGGGCCCGCGTCTCGAAGATCGCGTCCTTGCGGCGGTATGGGCCGCCTTCCGCCGTGCGGGTCGTCTCGGCGTTTGCCAGGTTTTCCACCAGCAGTTCCGCGCGGGTGCGCTGCGCTTCCATCCCTGAAGCACTCACCGAAATTGCCGAAAACAGGCTCATCCTGACTTTCCTTCCTGGATTGCGTTACGAATATTGCGTACCTGGCCCTTCATCAATTGAGCGGCGAGGTTGAAACGCAGAGCATTCTCCGAAAGAAGCCGTGCTTCGCGATCGATGCTTACGTTATTACCGTCGTTTTTTGTCTTCAGGCCGAGAACTTCCTCGGCGTGGGGGAGGTGAGAGTCGAGAGCGCCTTGAAACTCCGCTTGGAAATCAATATCGCGGGTGTGGAAGCCCGGAGTATCGGAGTTCGCGATATTTGAGGCCACCAGATTCTGGCGCACACTCAACAGATCCATGTAGCGTTCCAGGCTGCCGCCTAGCCGGTCAAACATGTACTGCATGAGTGCATGTCTTTGACCGTACAGTTTTGCAATAGAATCTTATGCTTACGGATTCCTATTGCCGACAGAATTCTGGCTGCGGCAAAAATTGGTCTTGTTATTTACCCTGCGATTTCCCAGGAAGCAGCGGGAAGTTCCGAACCGGAGCGATAGAGGGATGAGTTTTCCAGATTCTGCAAACTCTCTGCAATGTCGGCCCGATGCGCAAGCATGGCCGCGCGCGCCTGCTGAAGTATCGCCAAAACGGAAACGATCTCTCGTTCTTCCTGAACCGTGGCCACCATACTGTTCATTTGAAGCAAACACACTTCCGCACGATCGAGAGAACCCGATTGCGAAGCGGAAAGAACATTCAGCGCTGCGTCCGTAAGCGTCACTTGTTTTGATTGCTTGTCTGCTGAGCCAGGAACAGCCCGCTCAGTACGTTATAGCTCTGCTCAAGCGCGGCAACTTGAGCGTCGGCTCGTGCCAGTTGGGCCTGCAAATTCGTTCTAAGTTGATCCACTCGGGCCTGGCTGGCGTCAATGCGCGCCTGCTGTGCGATCGCCTGTTCCTGAAGCGCGCTCCCCGCTTTCGTGAGGGCGCCGTTAGTCGCATCTCCTATGGAAGTAAGCACGTCGAAGGCGGATTTTAAAAATCCACCTGTTGCCGTACTTCCCAGAAATGCAGAAACCGCGTTCAAGTTGCTGGCTGCGGCGGCGTTGAATACCGTTGAATCGTAGGACAGGTGTCCCTTGCCGTCAAAGGTAATGCCAAGACTTGTCAAAGAAGGAATGGTACCGGTCCCTGAATATGCGCTCAGCGATCGAAGTTTGTTTCCGAGTTCCAAAATCAAGCTGTTGCCCGTGAGCGCCCCACCGCCCTTACCGCGGTTTTTGGCGAGTTCATCGGCCGCCGAATTGAATGAGTTTACCAGCGCGCTAAGGGCGCTCCCGATCAAGAAAGCTTGTCGGGTTACCGTGATGTTGGAAGCAACTCCGGTTGTGCTTGGTGCCAGCAGTTCCGCGGTCACCCCAGGTGCCAGCGTGATGGTGCGTGAATTGGATGCGATCGGAGTGGGCAATCCATTCACCTTGTATGTAGCCGCCGTTCCCGTGGTGGTGGTGTTCAATAAATCCGTGGTGCCGTCATTCAGTTGCAGTGTGTCCGCGTTCAGATTGGTGCTTTGAATACTGAGCCTGTAATCCGGGGCAACCGTGGAGCCGATATTCACCAGCGAAGCCTGAACGTTAAGCCCGGGCGTGATATTCAGGGCGGCAACCAGAGAATTCAGCGTATTCGCCGCAGGTGTAATGGTTGTTGCCACTCCGTTAATCTGCAAGTTAAACGAGGAAGCGGCGCTGATGTTCTGCGTCGCCGGATCGGATACACGGGCAAGCGTTCCCGCGCTCGAAGCATTCGTCGCGTTCCCCAGGCTCACCACTTCAAGTGAGTACGAAGCCGGTGTTGCTCCGGTTCCGAGCGACACCCGGGCAATTCCAGCATCTGACACAGCTGCAGTGAGCGAACTTAGCCCCGTGGAGTTGCCAATATTCTGGAGAGCAGTTTGTAACGATGAGAATTTAGTTTGTAATGAAGCAACCGCGCCCGATTGGTCCGCAAGCGCATTTTTGCGGTTAGTCAACTGTGAGATAGGCAACGAGGCAATCGCCACCGAACGATTGATTACCTGCTGGAAATCATTGCTGAACCGGCTGGTGCCCGTAAAGATCGCGTTGCTACTTGTGCTCATTTGATTGGCCCGCTAAATGTTTGCGACAAAAATGAAGCAGGCACCCCGCGCGTGAACACCGGATGCCTGCTCTTTACCGTTTAGTTACTGCCTATCCTTTCAGCAGGCTAAGAATTGCCTGAGGAGCCGAGTTCGCCTGAGCGAGTGCCGCAATGGATGACTGCTGTAACACCTGTGCTTTCGTCAGATTGGCTGCTTCCGCGGCGGTGTCCGTATCCCGAATACGCGATTGCGCAGCGGAGAAGTTGGTGATTTGCGTCTGCGCCAGATTCACCGCATAAGCCAGTTTGTTTTCGCCCGCGCCGACTCGACCCTGGATGAGCCCAAGACTTTGAATCGCGGTGTTGAGCGTAGTAAGAGCAGCCAGGGCATTGCCCGTGCTGGATGCGGCTGCCGAAGCTGCCGTCACCGCTTGCGAACCCAAAGCGGAGAAAGCGCCGCCCGAGGTGCCGGCCACAGCGGTTTCCACCACACTGAAGGTGTTCGAGCTTTGGAATTGAATGTCGTTACCAGTCAGTCCCTTGATCGCGTTAATGCCAGATCCCGCAAGCTGCGTGTTGATCGCCGTCAGCGCCGAAGTCTGGGTTGCGCCGGTGGTGGAATCCAAAGTCAAATTGTAGGATTTGCCTGCGTTCTGCACCGTGAAAGCTTCCGTGGTGCCCACTACCGCGGCAAACGTAGAGTTCAGGTTGAAATTACCCGTGTTGATGGTGCTTGCACTCGTGGTCGCCGTCGTATTGCCGGCCGACGCGGCCGCCGCTGACACGTCAAAAGCGGTCGCGCCGCCGAAGCTGATCTGACCGTTGCTGCCGATGCTCGCTGTAATGCCATAAGCCTGCAAGGTGTTGTTGAGCGACGAAATTACCTGTGTTCCACTTAAGCCGGCAGAACCGCCCGCCACATTGGCCGTAACATCCAGATTGCTGCCGTTGGAATTGGTAAGGTGAAGGTTATAGTTTTGCGAACCGCCCGCCAGGAAAGATACCGCGGGATCGTCCAGCCGAACCACATTGGTCGCCAGCCCAGAGCCGCCGCCGGCAATGCTGGTGGTGTTCACGCCAAGGCTCGCCGCGTCCACCGCGTTGTTTGCACCGCTTAAATCCAGCGATACCTGCGAGTTGGCCGCATTGCTGCCGCCGCCGATATAGGTGACCAGGTTAGTGTTGAACTTGCCGCCGGAATTTAGGTTGATGTTCGAAGCCTGCCGTGAAATTTCCGAGATCAAACTCTGGTACTCATTGTCCAGTGTGCTACGGCTTCCGGCAAAGGCGGAAGACGCCGATTGGACTGCCAGAGTCTTCAAACGGTCGGTAATCTGAGAGATATTAGTCAATCCGCCGTCGATGGTCTGCAACGCGCCGATCGAATCGTTCGCATTGCGGACGCCCTGCGTCAGCTCCGCGGTGTCGCTGCGGTATTTGTTGGCGACCGCGAGTCCCGCGGCGTCATCGCCTGACGAGTTGATCCGGTAACCGGAGGTCAATCGCTGAATGGTCTGGCTCTGAAAATCCGTGTTGATGCGCAAGTTGTTTTGCGCGATGAGTGAAGTTACGTTGGTCTGAATTGAAATTGACATTGTGAACGTCCTGTTGTGGGATACAGCCCGGCGTCATGCCGGTTCCAGGTTCTCCTTTTCAGGATGCCCGGAGTATCTAGCCTCAAAAGACTTATCGGCGGGTTCAGACGGAGTTTTAGAAAAAAGATGGGATAAATTTTCCACCAGTGCCTTTCGGCTTTCGAACGAGATCATAGCGGCAGTTCGGTTCTGTTCGCTCACCCGCACCATCTCTTTGCGCTGCACGGAAATTTCGGCGGGCGCGTGAATACCGATCTTCACCTTTGACGGCCCAATTTCTAGAATCTCGATTTCAACACCGTTTCCGATCGAGATTGCTTCTCCCGCGCGCCTTCTAAGAATCAGCACGCGCTTGCGATCGCAGTAAGGGGATGGTTGTAAGGGAGGGCTGTATCGGCCTGCAGGGATTGCAGTGCCAAATTGTTTTGTAGATTCACAATCAAGGGTGCCGCCAAATTGGCCGTGGCACCCGTTTCGGGTTCCACCGCAACAATCGCCAGTGCCAGCAGGTTGTCCGCGCATTCCGGCAGGCTGGCAGGCGATAGTTGCAGTACGTCCCGTTCTTCCGCGCTAATTTCAAAGCAATAATTGGAATCGATGGTCCGTACAGGAAAGGTCAGCAAACATAAACCAGGCGTTGCGACACTTTGAAGATAAATTAAGGGATGCTGCCCTGGGATTTGGACGGCTGCAAACTGGCGCTCATTTTCGAACCCCGGCAACCCTTGCGGGAAACTCAAGATTGCAGCCTTTTCCAAATTCAGTGTTCCGAAGTACTCACTGAACAGCAATGTAGGGGAGGTGCCTACCATTTATGTATGCGTAGTGTGAGGCCCCGGAAATGTTCTCAAAAATAATTACATAAATGTCAGGGAAAATTTTACAGGTGAATATTTCGCGCGGCGGAGTGCCCAAACGCCCCATTTTTCACGGGAAGCTCACCCGAACTGGCTTCGATGGCGATTCTTTCGCTCACCCCAGAATTCACGGCGGCCCTTCCCAAGCCGTTCTCTTAATTGCAAACGAAACAATTCAGCACTTGGCCGCGCTCGGGTTTCCGGTCTACCCCGGTGCCCTGGGGGAAAATTTGACCACCACCGGGCTCGATCCCAAACAATGGCGCGGAGGCCAGCAATTTCACGTCGGTTCGGCCCGCATTGAACTCACTAATCCGCGGGTACCCTGCCGTACGCTCGATCTCTACCGGTCTGCCAGTAACGGCAATCCGATTCAGAAAGAAATCTACAGCGCTGCCGTAAAGCGTGGCGACACTTCCGCCGTTCATTGGGGTAGCAGCGGCTTTTATGCGCGCGTTTTACAGGAAGGTGAGATCAGCTCGGGAGACCTCATTGTGCTGGAATCGCAACTGGCGTAAACTTGCGCCGGAACAGGGCTGATAGCATGAGGCGTGCTCAAACTATGCGTGCTTATCGTTTCTTTGGCGCTCATGCCTGGCAGAGCCGCGGAAGTTTCGACTGGTCCGCCTCTGGTCGGCGAAGCCTTTCACCGGATGTACAGCTCAGATTTTTCCGGCGCGCAAACCGTAATCGGCCGCTATATCTCGGAACAGCCGCAAGATCCTTTGGGGTACGCCGTTCGTGCCTCAGCTCTCCTGTTTTCAGAACTCGACCGGTTGGGCATTCTCGAAAGTGAGTTTTTTGAAAGCGATCGCCGCATTTCTGATAGCGGCAAAAAGCTTCGCCCCGATAAACAAATTCACGACGATTTCTACGCCGCAATCGATAAAGCCCAGGTTCTTGCCCAGGCTACGCTCGGAAAAAATCCCAACGACGC
>JAYTGM010000130.1:0-17022 GCA_043733425.1 Terriglobia bacterium | reverse complement strand
GGGCGTGCGGTACTGGGCATTCCTTCTTGGCAAAATTTGTTTGGCCGCGTTGATGGGCGGAGTCTTGCTGTGGTCGGCCAACCTTTTTTGGGCTCCACGGACGCGCTTTTTTGACATGGTGCCTTATCTTTTTGGGTTCGATTTGCTATATACCACCGTGACCGGGCTTGTGTTCCTGGCCTCCTACGGGTTGGTGTATCTTGCTTTTCTCGATCAGCGTTACCGTTGCCGCGTCTGCCTGAGGCGGCTCCGCATGCCTATCGAGACCGGATCATGGAGCAGGATGCTTCAATTCGGGCGTCCCCGCCTGGAATACATCTGCATCTATGGGCATGGGAAGCTGAATGTCGAAGAGATTCAGTTTACAGGGACGGAACATCCGAAATGGAAGCAACACCAGGACATGTGGAGCGAACTATCCGGGACGAAGGCGGCGGACCTGGATCCGTAAGTACGCCCGTCGCTGCGTGGAGGTTGGTGCTTGGTGCTATTGTTCTGTTGGCCCTGATTGCGCTGGGCGCGTTCCTGACGCCCGTTTATCTGCATAACCTGGAATTTCAGAGATACGTGTCCCTGCTGGCGGAAGACCCGAAAACATATGATCGCGACGATTCGCTGATCCGTTCCAGTCTGGTAGATAAGGCAGAGGAGTTGAAGCTGCCGGTCCGGTTTGAGAACATTCAGATCTCAAGGACTGCCGAAACGGTGAAGCTCACGGTGCGGTACGTGGTGCATGTTGACTTGCTGGTTTACGCGGTCGACCTGCATTTCTATCCCGGCGCCGGAAGCCGATGACGCCGGTTCTTGTATACTTTGTTGCGAATGGATCGGAGAAATTTCATGCTCGCCGCCTTAGCCGGTACCGCAGCAGCCGGAGCATCGGGCGCGGAACTGGCGAAACCACAGTACTTCGAGTTACAAACGTTTTTCCTGCGGAACGGTGGACAGCCACAGCGGGTGAGCGATTTTTTTGAGCATGTTTATGCGCCCGCATTGGCCAAACTTGGGTTGCCGCCATTCGGCTTCTTTCAGCCGGTGATCGGGGAGGGCAGCCCTTACTGGCTGGCGATTTTGACGCTGCCTACGCTCGATGCGCTTGAAACCGTTCCAGCGCGGCTGGCGGCTGACGCGGAATATCAAAAAGGCGCGGATTCCTTCCTGGCTGGCGATGTTCCCTACGCGCGGCGCGAAATCACTCTACTACGTGCATTTGACGGCATGCCAAATCTGGTGCCGCCGCCCGCCAAACAGAACGGAAGCCGCATTTTTGAAATCCGCACGTATGAATCGAATACTTCCGCAACTCTAAGGCGAAAGGTAAAAATGTTCGAAGGCGGGGAGATTGGAATTTTCCGGCGCCTGGGCATGTCGCCTGTGTTCTTCGGGCAGACGGTAATCGGACGCAACATGCCGAGTTTGACTTACATGCTGGCCTATGACGATCTGGCCATGCGCGATAGAGTTTGGAAGGCATTCGGGGCCGATGCGGAATGGCGGAAGTTGCGTGCCGCACCGGGAAATTCGGATGCCGAAATAGTTTCGAACATCAGTAATACGATTGTGAGGCCAGCTTCTTTTTCTCAGGTGAAATAACATGCAACGCAGAAACTTTTTGAAGGTACCCGCGGCGTTGGCGCTTCCCGTTGCCGCTCAAAGCGCGAGCACGGCCGCCAGCGGCAAACCCGTACTGATGAAGATTGGGACGCAGCATTCCATGGAAGACGGGGTGCTGAAGGTGATGTCTTCTTTCGGCCTGAAGAATATTTGCGGGACGCTGCCGTCAAAGACGCTCGATGAGAAGTGGTCCGTCGAGGGTTTGAAAAAACTGCGCGAACGCGTGGAATTGCATGGGATTACGCTCGATGCGCTGCCGATGCCCCTCAGTTCGAACTACATCACGAAATCGGAGAACCCGAACATTATGCTCGGGAAGAGCCCGGAGCGGGATCGCGAAATCGATGGCATCTGCCAGATGATCAGGAATTGCGCGCAGGCAGGCATTCCGTCGATGAAATATAACCTGACGATTCTGGGCGTGGTTCGGAACCCTTACACCAAAGGGCGGGGCGAGAGCACTTACAGCACGTTCAAGTATGATGATCTGGACCGAACAACACTCACCGAAGCCGGCCCGGTAAGCGCCGACCAAATGTGGGAACGCATCACTTACTTTCTGGAACGCGTGGTTCCGGTTGCGACGGAAAACAAAATAAAAATCATGTGCCATCCCCATGACCCGGGCATGAAGGAGCCGGAAGGTTTCCGGGGCGTGCACCGCGTCCTAGGCACGGTTGCGGGGTTGAAGCGCTTTGTTGAAATTCATCCGAGCCCTTATCATGGGCTGAACTTTTGCCAGGGTACCGTATCCGAAATGCTGAAAGACCCCGGAACAGAAATTTTCGATGTGATCCGATATTTCGGTACTCGCAAGAAGATTTTCAATGTGCACTTCCGCAATATCCGGGGAGGCTTTCTGAACTTTCAGGAGACTTTCCCTGACGATGGTGACGTGAACATGATCAAAGCGATCCGCGTCTACCGCGAGGTGGGGTATGACGGAATGCTGATGCCGGACCATGTGCCTCATATCGAAGGGGATACGGGCGGCGCGCAGGCTTTTGCTTTTGCGTTTGGGTATATACAGGCATTGCTGCAGATGGTACGCATGGAAGCATGACGGGCGGCGGCAGCAGATGATCAAGGTAATACGGCATCATGCGCCAGCAGGCGTGCTGCCGCTGCTTGCGTCGGAAATTGTCTTGTTGTTCGCTTGCTTCTACGCGTCGGCGGCACTGCTGTATCCACCTTCCGCGTGGTTTTATTTGTTCTTGGAGGGCGGCATCACAGTGGTGGGTCTGGCCATCGCCACCATCATTTTGGCCATGTACTTCTTCGATATGTACGCTGAGGTGCAGGTGAGCAGCCGTGTCCTGCTGCTTCAACAGATTTGCCAATCGCTCGGTGTGGCCATTCTGGCGCAGACGGTGGCGACGTATATCTTCCGAGACTGGACGGTGCCGCAGGTCTTAATGCTCTATAGCAGTGGTCTGGCGCTGATCGGCTTATTCTGCTGGCGTTTAATTTTTAGCGCGCTGGTGAAGCGCATAGGGCCAACCGATCAACTGCTGTTCCTGGGGCGCGATGCGGCATCTGGCGCGGTGGCAAGCGCTATCGAGCGGAATCCGAGCGCTGGTTACCGCGTGATTGGATTTCTAGACGAGGATTGCGGGCAGGAGGGTGATTCTGATGCGCACGTGCTGGGCGGGTTCGCCAATTTGCGCCAGATGGTGGCGGAATACAAACCGAGCCTGCTAGTGGTGGGGATGCAGGACCGCCGTAGCGCAATGCCAGTGGCGGATCTTGTGGCGTTGCGTTTCGAGGGGCTACAGATTGAGGAAGCCTGCAAGACATACGAAAGTCTCTATCAGCGCGTTTGGCTGGAAGACTTGTCTGAGCAGCAGGTGATGTTTTCGCGCGTATTTGCACCTAGTGCGGGTGCGCTGAGGGCGGCGCGGCTAGTGAGTTTTCTGGTGGCCTCCATAAGCTTGTTACTATTGCTGCCTTTGCTATTGCCGTTGGCACTGTGGCTGCGAGTGCGCGGTGAAGGCCCCGTGGTGCCGCGGTTTCCACGCGAGGGAAGGAATGGAAAAATTTTTCAGATGCGCCGCTTTCGGCAGGAACCTTCACTCAGTTGGCTTTACCGCAGAATGCGGGTGGATGCCTTCCCGGAGTTGTGGAATGTGATTCGCGGTGAGATGTCGTTGGTGGGACCGAGTCCCGAGGAACCGGCAACTGCGAGGATGCTGACTGAAGCGCTGCCGTTTTACCATTACCGGAACGCGGTGCCGCCCGGTGTTACAGGCTGGGCCCAGGTGAATCAGACAACGAAAAATCAGGATGATCGTGCCATGGCCCTGGAGTATGACCTTTACTACATCAAGAATCTGTCTCAGGCTTTGAATTTCTATATCTTGTTGCATTCATTAAAGAACCGTGTTCTTCGGCCGTGACATACTGGTTCGCAATGGCTCAGACGACCGTCTCCCCTGCTTGGGAGACGGGCATTGAGGACGGGACAAAGCGGGACGAGACCCCGCTCTATCGCGTGGTTCTGCTGGATGATGACGATCACACATACGACTACGTGATTGAAATGCTGCAGAAAATTTTGGTTTTTACTCTGGCCGAAGCGTTCCGGCAAGCACAGGAAGTGGATCTGCACGGCAGAACCGTATTGATCACGTGCGAACTCAAGGAAGCCGAATTCGCGCGCGATCAAATTCAGATGTATGGGGCCGACTGGCGGCTGCCGCAATCGAAAGGTTCGATGACGGCGCTGGTAGAACCGGCAGGTTCCAGCGCCTAGCGGCGGTATTGTGTTCAGCGTTTATCGCCCGATAGCGAGGAAGACGCCGTTACTGGTGGAACCCTCCACCGATAATTGCAATCCGATGGCATTGCCAATTGGAGCGTCTGGCGGAATAGTGACGTTGATCTGGTAAAGTCCCACGAAGCCGGGTGTAAGCCCTGAATAGAAGACAGTGCCCTGGGTGGGAGAGCCAGCAAATCCGCCGCCGAAGGTAACAATCGGAAGGGGCGTGCGGGCCAGCGGTTCGGAAGCGGGTGCGGCCGCGCCCTCTGCCACTGCGGGATTAGTTGCGCCAAGGCCGATCGCGTAAATAGTTAGAACATCGCCAGCTTTCGCGGGATGGCTATTCAGGCCCGGCGTTGCGGGCATGGGAAACGAGCCGTCCTGGTTCGTGATGATACCGTATTCGGCGACGCCTAAGCGCAGAATCCGTGGCGCGCGCGGCTGAATGTTGGTGGTGACCGTGTTCCCCCGCTGGCCGTTGTATTCCACCGCAACCTGCGCAAGGCCAGGCTGCGTGCTAAGCGGGACAATAAAATTGATTTGCCCGGAAGAGGCGTAGTAAACCGGGGCAGGCACGTTATTCACCAGCACGCGGACTCCAGCAAGGGTGGTGCTAAGGGGCAGCGAGGAGGCACCGGTCGGGGTACTACCGCCAAGCTGGTTTCCAAAGAGCGCGGCAATATCTCCCGGCGCAAGCAACGGCCTGAAGGTGGTGTTATCCACCACCCCGCCGAAACTGATGTTTGGCACCGAAGCATTTGTAACAACGAATTGGACCGGCAAAGGCGTGGCGTTTACTGCATTCGAGGTGAGCGCGATTGAGCCGGAGTAAATGCCCGGCTGCAGACCGGCGGGATCTGCCGTGACCGTGATGACGGAATTATTAGACGCGGTAACGCTGAGAAAATTCCCTCCGGAGCTGGTGGAAACCGTGCCTCCGGATAGCGTCAAATCAGACCCGCCCACATTGGAAACTGAGAAGCTTTGTGTAACTTTGCCCCCGTTCATTATGGCTGTCAAGCGCAGGGGAGTCACTCCGTTGAACTGCAAAATGGGCTGGGACGTAACATGCAACTTAACAGGCACATTCTTGTTTTCCGCTGGATTGGGGCTGCCGCTCAATCCGATGTTGCCGGTGTAATCTCCCTCAGGCTGGCCGGGTTGGGAGGTGGCGGTTACCAGGTATGGATAAAAAAAGTTAAAGCTTCCGTTCAGGTTAACTGAGAGCCACGGGCGCCCGTCGGTTGTACTGATGCTGTTGTTTACCGGATTCAAAGTTTGAATGGTTTGGGAAGCAGTTCCGCCATTTGGGGACACATAGAATTCCAGAGTGGAGGGCACACCACCCACCTGCACGGTGACAGAGATGGTCTGTGGGGCATCCACCGCGCCGGGCGAATTCACGGTAACGAACTCGGTATAAGTGCCAGTAGCAAGAGACGCGGTGTTCAGAGCGATCCGCACTGCGCCTGTCACAACCGTCGGGGCCAGCCAACTAGCCGAAGCAGCCACACTCAGGTTGAGATTGCCATCGCCGCCATTGGTAACTTGTATTGTTTTGGCAGGTCCGTTTGTCCCGGCGGCGATATTCACGATTCCGATTGCAGTGGTGCTCAGTTGTAACTGCGGTGCCGCCTGCAGGGCGGAAACCGCCAATACACTTAATAAAAGCCAGCGCTTCAATTCCATTCCAATGCTCCTTTTCGGTAAGCCCATAGATAACCAGCGAATAAAATTCCCAGGAAGACGGTGATTTCCGCGACTCCGAACCAGCCGAGTGCGCGGTAACGAACCGCCCAGGGAAACAAAAACACGGTTTCCACATCGAAGATGACGAACAAAATCGCCACCAGATAAAAACGGACGTTGAAACGCCCGCGAGAATCTGAAGCAGCTTCAATTCCACATTCGTAGATCTGAGACTTCACGGCGTTTGGGCGGGAAGGCCTGAAAAGCTTAAAAATAGAAAGGCTGACCACAGGCAGCAGCATGGCCATCGACAAAAACAAGAAGAGAGGTAGGTATTCCCGCGGCATTGGTGAACTGTTTAAGGACTAGTAGATGAACCCGAGTTTGCGAAGGGTGGCTGCGAGCACGTCGCCCTCAAAACGGGTCAAGTTAGCTCTTTCATGGCCGTTTTCAATTGCGACCCCGCCCGGAGTGCTTTTTACGGAAAAAGTCTTTTTCAGGAGCGCCCAATCTGTGGAAATCGGCTTGTTCATGCCGCTTTTTTTCATGAAAGCGAGGCCAAATTGCGGTTCCACCACAGGGACCCCGATAACCCTGGTTTCTCCCCAATTCATCTGGGCCATCTTGCGGCCCGCATCCAGACAGTGCATACATGCGGGATCGAAGAAGTAAAGGAATACTTTCCCCGTCTTGATAGATGTGGATTGTCCGTCGACTAACAAGGTAGCCGGCGCGGGGGTTCCGATGGCGCTATTGGCCGCAACGGCATAGGATCCCGCTGCGAACACCGCAACCGCAGCAAGAATCAGCGCAGGGGTACGTAGGCCGCGTGGCCGGGCTGCCCAGACTCCTGCCAAAGCGGCTAAAGCGAGCATAATTGCGTCGCCAATGAAAAAGCCGGGACCAACGGCGCGTTTCACCCAGGGAAAACAGCTGCATTCCTGACCCTGTAGATCATTATAAAAGAACGCGATGTAGGCCATGAAGAAAAGCAGCAGCGCCGAGGCAAGAATGGCACCCCAGCGGCGATATTTGGGGAGCAGCACCAGAATTGCAGTCAGTGTTTCAGTGGTTCCTAAGCCGATGGCACCGGCAAGGCTCAACGATTCCGGCACTTTAGCCTGGGCAATCCGCACCGCGGCACCCATAGGGTCAGTAATTTTCCAGAGGCCGGACACCAGGAAAAGAATAGCCGTAAGAATGGCTGCGCCCCAGCCGATCCATTGCTTCCATGCCTGCGGTGCCACACCCGCAATTGGCATCGTCATGCCGCCGGAGCTCATATCTTCCATGGTACATGCCATACTCAGCTTCATGCGCTGGCTTACCCTTCTAGCGGCTATTTCCGTACATGCGCAAACCGCGGATTTGGTGGTTCGCAATGCAAAGATTTACACGGCTAACCCGGCTAAACCGAACGCGGCTGTTCTAGTAATCAAGGACGGGAAGATTCTCGCTGTTGGAGATTCCTGGGCAGGCAAAGCCACACGCACGGTAGATGCTAAGGGCGCTATGGTTATGCCCGGCTTTATCGATAGCCACGGGCATGTGCAAGGCCTGGGCGAAAGCTTGGAGACGCTGGATTTGCGCGGGATTAAATCCGAAGCGGAAGCGGCGGCAATGGTGGAAAAGGTGGCGAAATCCGCCAAACCGGGCGAATGGATCCGAGGGCGAAGCTGGGATCAAAACCTTTGGCCGGGAAAGCAATTCCCCACAAAAGCCAGTTTGGATCAGGCTGCACCGGCCAATCCGGTGATGTTGTCCCGGGTGGATGGGCATGCTTCCTGGGTGAATCAGAGGGCTTTAGATCTTTCGGATGTGAACGGAAAGACGCCAGACCCGGACGGCGGCAAGGTCTTGCGGACAGAATCCGGTGAGGCGACCGGCGTATTGATCGATATGGCGCAGCGCCTGGTGGGGCGCAAAGTACCGGAGGCAACGCCAGAGCAGGTACGGCGCTATCTAGCGCGTGCGACGTCTGAACTGGCCCGGTTGGGGATCACGTCTGTGCACGATGCCGGTGTTTCTTGGGAAACCCTTCAAGGATACCGTGCGCTTATCACGGCAGGGGAAATGCCCGTGCGGGTGAATGCCATGATCGGTGGCGTGGGTCCGCTGTGGGAGATGTATAAAAAGCGCGGGCCGGAAATTGGCGACTTCCTCACCGTGCGCAGCATTAAACTTTATGCGGATGGTGCACTGGGGTCGCGGGGTGCCGCGTTACTGGCGCCGTATTCTGATGACCCTCAAAATAGCGGGCTGCTGATCAACAAGGAAGAGTTGATCCGGCAGGTATCTGTCGAAGCCGTCAAAACCGGCTTTCAGGTGTGCACACACGCTATCGGTGACGGGGGGAATCGGGCTGTACTCAACGCCTATGCAGCGGCTTTGGGCGGCCAGAATAATAAGAGATTTAGGGTGGAACATGCGCAGGTGGTGGCCCCGGAAGATTTCGACATTTTCCGAAAATTCAACATCATTGCCAGCGTACAGGCGACTCATGCGACCAGTGATATGGGTTGGGCTGAGGCTCGCCTGGGTCCGGAACGGGTGAAGGGTGCGTATGCCTGGCAATCTTTCTTAAAACGCGGCATTGTTGTAGCGAACGGTTCTGACTTTCCTGTAGAACAGCCGAACCCGTTATGGGGATTCTATTCGGCTGTGACTCGTGAAGATCACTCCGGTGCCCCGAACGGAGGCTGGTATCCCGCCCAAAAGATGAACCGCTCCGAGGCGTTGCAGAGTTGGACTCAAACCGGCGCTTACGCAGCTTTTGAAGAAAGCTCAAAAGGTTCGCTCACGGTTGGCAAGGTTGCGGATTTCATCATGCTGGATCACGACATTATGACTGTACCCGCGGCTGACATTCTGAAGACTCGTGTAACCATGACGGTAGTGGGCGGACGCGTCGTCTATTCCGAATGAATGCGTGGCTGGCACTTATTGTCCTCTCCGCCGGGGTAACCGTGCTGCGGGATGACGTGAATGTAATTCCCGCCGGTGAATGGCGCTATGAGCAGTTTGCGATCACCTCAAAAGTACCCGCGGATGTTGACTGCACTTTTCGAGTGAAAGACAATGGCCACGCCCGCGTGGAACTGGTTACGAGTGAGAACCTGCAAGCCTTGTTGAATGGGCGCGAACACGAGAGCATTGTGACGTCTACATCAGGAACACTGCACCAGCAGATAGGCGTGCCAGGCGACTTCGCCATCGTAATAGTCAATCTGGAAAAGAAGCGTGCGGCACGCGTGGCGATGAAGGTGACGCTCGATACTTCTGGTATCTCAATGGTGAAAGCACGGTACTTAACACCGCAGCGGCGATTCGTGGTGATTGTGAGCAGTTGTATAGGCTTTCTATTGATTGTGGGCATCTCCGCGCGTCAGCTTTTAGTGGCCATGAAGCGCTAATTATTGCGCGTCGATCATCATCACCTTCAACGCAGACCCACGATAAATACGTTCGGTTGCCTTTACGAAATCAGCCGTCTTGGCATTCGGAATAGTCATGAACTTTTGTGGGTTGCGATCTGTCAAGGGAAACCAGGAGCTTTGAATCTGGACCATGATTCTATGCCCTGGGCGGAATGTGTGACAGACGTCCGGCATCACGAATTCCAGCTTGGATGGCTGGTTCGCCTGGAAAGCTTCCGGCTTACTGAAGCTATTACGGTACTTTCCGCGAAAGGGCTCCCCGCGGACTAACTGCTGATAACCCGCCATGTGGACATGGGTGGGGTTCGGATCGGGGTCGGGATAGTCATTCGGGTAAACATCGATCAGTTTGACGACAAAGTCAGAATCGGTGCCGCTGGTGGAAACGGTCAGGCTGGGAGTAACCGGTCCGGCAAAAGTAACATCATGATCGAGCGGCTCAGTCTGATAAGTGAGAACGTCTGTACGCTGACTGGCGAAGCGCTGATCGTAAGTCATGTAATTCGAAGGCATTCCGGAGCCAATCTCGCCGAGTACCGGCACCGGGTGCGCGGGGTCGCTGACGTACTCGTCGTAAGTTATGTCTTTCGGGGTGGCAGTAAACGACAGCTTGCCGCCAGCCTCAAGGTACAGTTGGCGCATACTCGCGTTTTTCGGCGGCCATTGCTCAAAGCGCTGCCAATCCCCTATACCTGTTTCAAATACCCACGCTTTCGGAAACTTGACGTCGCCCTTCGCCTTCAGATGCTTTACAAAAAACGGAAGTTCAATCTCCTTGCGGAAATATTCGCCCGTTTTCGAACCGAAGTTCAGGTTGCCTAACTTTTCGCCATCGCCGCGTGACCATCCGCCGTGCGGCCAGGGACCCATTACCAGAGTGTCCGGCGAAGAAGGACCTGAGGCTTCAAGAGCCCGGAAAAGTTTCAGTGGACCGGAAAGGTCTTCCGCATCGAACCAGCCACCCACGAACAATGCCGCTGGCGTGACGTTCTTCATATGCGGCGCCAGCGCGCGGTTCGACCAGAACGAATCGTAGGTATCATGCTTCAGATTGTCATTCCAGTAAGGACTTGCGTTCTTTAAATATTTCTCATTCGCATTGGCTAGGGGACCCATTCCGAGATAGAACTGATACTCATCCGGCGTACCGAAATCGAAGCGGGCGGCATTGCGGTCCGGCCGGGCAGGTTCCGGGCCGCGCGGTTTAAAGCTGGAGTAAAACCCGAAATTGGCAGATAGGTAAAATGCGCCATTGTGGTAAGAATCGTCACCGTTGCCAACGTCGCCCATGGGCGCTTGGGGAGAAGAAGCTTTTAGCGCCGGGTGCGCGCCAATCATTCCGAACGCTGTATAAAAGCCCGGGTAGGAAATGCCGTACTGGCCCACTTTGCCATTGTTGTTCGGCACATGCTTTACCAGCCAATCCACCGTGTCGTAAGTGTCGGTACTTTCATCCGAATCCTTCGGTCCTGAAAAGATGAGTTTGTGAACGGGCACGTCCACGAAAACGCCCTCAGAGAGGTAGCGGCCCCGCACGTCCTGATAAGCGAAGATGAACGTGTCCTTGGTGAACAGGTCACTCGGCCCCAGGCTGGAACGGTAATTGTCGATACCGTAGGGCCCCACAGAATAAGGTGTGCGCTGCATCAGGATGGGCCACTGCTGAGTTTGGTCTTTGGGAACGTAGAAGCTGGTGAACAGTTTCACACCGTCACGCATGGGAATTCGAAAATCGAACTTGGTGTAATGCGAACGGGTATATTCAGCTTGCTTGCGAACTTCATCCGCGGGAGTTTGCGACGACGCTGAAACGGCTATCAACATCAAGAGAAATTGACTTTTCATGAAAACAGGATGGTAGCAAAACGGCATTCACCGCGGCAGTAGGGCTGCTGTACAATAACGTTTATTGATTTGTACTTTGACACGCTAAGACGCTCCTGATAGAGACTAATTCAATGACACCTTCCACGGAAAAACCGTTACCACCGAATCGCGTAGGGTTGCGCGATGGCCAGATTTCTGAACTCACGGTGATCGTGCCGTTCAAGCCAGGAGGGGCCGATAAGTTGCGGGCACTGCTGAACGCCCAGGGTGGGCGATTTTCCGGCGCTGACAAAGTAGGAACCGTTCATGACATGCGGTTCGTGATTTTAGAAAATGACGCGAAGTTGCTGTTCGCAACCGCCTACGATGGCAACTGGGATAGTTACATTAGCGATTTTGCCACTTTGATTCCAGACGCCATGGATATGCTGTTTTCCGTAATCGAAGGCTGGCCCGGCATCCACTCACCAGCGGTGAAAGATTTTATCGCGCAGCATCAGGTAACTGCGGCCGGTTGGTATACAGCTTACCCGGATGCCACGGTTGCCGACATACGACGCGGGTTGAAAGTGCGCAAGGCGCTGGATGCGCTTCTGGACGCAGCGAGTTAGCCGAGGCATAGCGCGGTGGCACCCGGGAATGATGACCCGAAGTTAGAGTTAGAGGATATACAGAGTCCCATCCTGAGACGGCGGCCCGCGCCTTACCTGGGCTGCCACGTCTTGCTTCATTTTCACAATGCAGCGGAGGGCCGTAGATTCATGGGCCTGCTTCTGCCTCATGTGGTCTCCGCTGCGCACTACGCATCCTCGGAAACGTGGGCTGCTATTGCTATCACTTATTCCGGCTTGCAGGCTTTAGGAGTTCCGCAGGCTTCTCTCGACAGTTATCCCAAGGCATTTTGCGAAGGCATGGTAGCGCGGGTTGCCGATTTTGAGACCGCCGAAAGCAAGCCGGACAAATGGGAGCCGCCATATGGAACCGGAGAAATTCATGCCGTACTCACGCTGCTTTCCGTTTCTGAAGAAACGTTTCAGGAGAAGGTCACCTTGGCGCGCCAGGAACTCCAGAAACTGCCAAGTGTACAAGTCTTGTGCCGGGAAGATTTCGCGCAACTGCCGGGTGGACGCACTCCCTTCGGTTATAAAGATGGAATCAGCTTTCCCGATATTTGCGGAAACGGCACAAGTCCCATTGTCAGCCCGGAGGAGCCTGTAGCCGCTGGAGAGTTTGTATTGGGTTACCCCGGCGATCGCGGCCGTGCCATTCCCTTGCCTCAACCGGACGTACTGGGGCGCAATGGAACCTTTGCCGGCTTTCGCAAGCTTCACTCGCATGTTGCTCTCTTCCGGCAGTTTCTTCACGCCAATTCCTTGCAACCAGGTGATGAGGAATTGCTTGCAGCGAAAATGGTGGGCCGCTGGCCAAGCGGGGCGCCGCTAATACTTTCACCTGATAGTGACGACCCGTCTTTGGGAGCGAATTACCAGCAGATGAATAACTTTTTGTATGGCGAAGATCCTTACGGCAGTAAGTGCCCGGTGGGAGCGCACATCCGGCGGATGAATCCGCGCGATACCAACCTGTCCGTCATGAGTAACGTAAAGCTTCGCAGGATCATCCGCCACGGCACCGCTTACGGTGCGCCTCTTGCACCGGGAATGCTGGAGGACGATGGCCAGAGCCGCGGCATTTTCTTTATTTTTCTGAGCGCCACTGCTCCGGAGACGTACGAGTTTTTGAAACGGGAGTGGATACAAGATGGAAATTTTTTGGATTTGGGAAGGCAGCGCGATCCCATTGCCGGTTCGCACGATGGCAGCGAAACGTTTACAATCCCCACGCGGTGGCCCATGCGGCGCAGAATTCCCTTGATGGAAAGCTTCATCCGGACACTAGGCGGCGAATATGGTTTTATGCCCAGCTTAAGTGCCCTGCGCTGGATTAGCGAACTCTAACCATGTCCGCCCTCAGAGCGATCTCCCGCCTTGGCAACGATTCGACGGCACCTACCCACACCTGACCTCTCGCGCGCGAATTCAGAGCACTTGGGTCTATTCCGCTTGGTTGCGAATTTCATCCGCGGGAGTTTGCGAATACGCCGAAACGGCTATCCGCGCCAATAGAAAACAACTTTTCCCGTAAACAGGGTTGTAGCAAAATGGCAAGGAAGGCCGCCTATAGTAACGATTTGTTACAACTCCGTTTGTCAGTTTCTAATCGCTTCTGCTCTTTGCTGCTACTCCCGGCGGCAGCCGCCTCATTATTTGGCTCCCCCGCCACATTCGTCACGGCACTTCCGGTTGCGAAAGATCAGATGCTGATCCGCCTCAATGCTCAGCCCACATTTGCGATCCGGCAGTTTCACTGCCTGCAGGTCCCGGTGACTGTTGGATACGGCTTGAGTTCGCGCTGGGGGCTGTTTACGAATATCAATCAGGGGTTCGGCTCACTGATGCAAGATACAGCCGCAGGTAAAGTTCGATCAAGTTCGGGAGGATCGAACGACACTCTGTTTTATGTCAGATACACGTTGTACAAGCGTGACAAACCGAAATCCACATTTCGGATTGCTCCGCTGGCGGGTGCGTTCTTGCCATCCGGCGACAACAATCTTCGCCTTCCATCAGCACTTTTGCGAAAAGCGCTTCAGACCGGGAGTGGCACTGTGGACCCTTATTTTGGCTTGGCCACCGGATTCAATAATCTACGAATTGGCATGGCCGCCGATTCCACTTATAGATACAATCCGGTCACAAACACCGGTCTGAGCCCGGGCAGTCAGTTTCGTGCGGATGCCCAGTTTGAAGTTAAGCTTTACCCGGTCAACATGCCCAAGGAGGGCTTGCCGAAGTTAGTGGTATTCTCCGTGGAATCGAATTATGTTCAGGACAGTAAGGATCACGTGAGACGCGTGGTTTCCTTGAACTCGGGGGGCAGGATTGTCAGGCAGGATGCGGTGCTGGAGCTCTCAACGTTGCACTGGCAAATCGGTTTGGGTGCACAGCTTCCGATAATGCAAGATCTGCCCGGGCCTACAAAAATGAAGCAGAGGAGCACTTTTTTCTGTTTTACGAGTATTATCTGGCCGCTCCTACGTTTCGTCACGCAAGGAATTGAAGATGAATCGGCTGATTTCTCTTTTGGTAGCAGCGCTTTTGTGGGCTGGTTCCATCTTGATAGCGCAAGCCCCGGAAACCACATTCATGCGCGCAGTCGCCAGCTTGAACGGCGTATTTTCACCTCGCGGCTATTTTAATATCACGGTTCGCCTTTACCAACCGCAAGGCGTTGAGTGGGCGAAGTACGACATGAAGAAGGCGCGCATCACCCGTGATTTTTTCCCTGGTGTGGTGGTCACGGAAAAGCAGATTCAACAGGTCATGAGCAGCGCCGGATACAAGCCAGGGCCGGTTGCAATTCGGAAGCTTGGCGCTGCAGACGGTTCGCGCATAGGCCCAGGCTGGGTCAAGATTAAGCACCCGAAATCGAAAAATGCAGTGGTGCGCTGGTTCCAATTGAACTTCTAAATATTTTCAGCGAACAAAGCGGTCCACGTAACCCGCGCCCAATCCGCACGCTTCATAATGCTTGCGGCACATATCGATTTTGGTGAATACATCTTCAAAGCCCGTGTGGTTTCCGTTCTCGTCCACGTAGTACATGCAACCTGAAATGTTGAAAAAAGTAATCATCTCTTCCACATCCTCAGGAACGCTGAGTGTATGCGTTTCCCCGGGCGGTTCGAACACGTAGTCACCCGCGCGCGCCACCCAATCATGTTCCAGGTAGCGCCATGACCCTTTGATGACGTATCCGTGAACCGGAGCAGGATGCCTGTGCCTGCTTAAAATTCCAGCCTTCCGGACGCGTAGCAAGTTGCACCATTGCCCCCCAAGCGTGTTCAACATCAGGGGACGGAACCAAACGTCTTTGGCTTGCGGAACCCAGATGCGTTCATCGTCCGGGACGGCGGTTTCCACAATCTGTTCAGGTGAAAGAGGATGGGTTGTCATCATACGGCGGAATAGCCGCCATCGACAGGAATAACAGCTCCGGTGATGAAGGATGCGGCTGGCGAACACAAGAATAGCACCACGTTTGCAACCTCCTCCGGCCGTCCCCAGCGTGCTTGCGGAGTGCGGGCTAAAATCTGGCTGCTGCGGTGCGGATCGTTCTGCAGAGCTTCGGTTAACCCGGTCGCAATCCAGCCTGGCGCCACTGCATTCACACGCACGCTATCCTGGGCCCATGCAGCCGCAAGTGATTTGGTGAGCAGAGCGACACCGCCTTTACTGGCACTATACGCAGGCACCCGCGCACCGCCAAAGAAGCTCATCATGGAAGCCATGTTCACAATGGAACCTCCGGCCGCGCTCAACAGCGGACGGGCGGCCGTGCACATTCTCATGGTGCCCGTAAGATTCACCTCAAGAACTTGCACAAATGCCGCAATCTCAAATTCTTCGTCGCGGCGGAGGACGCCAGCGCAGTTTATCAGCGCATCCAGTTCCGTAACGTTATCGAAGTAGGCACCCACCTGTTCATTTGAGGAGACATCGAGTTCGGCGGGAGCCGGTGAGAATACGCGTGCGCCAGCCGAGACAAAGGCCCTTGCTACAGCCAAACCGATGCCCGTAGTGCCGCCTGTGACTAATACCGATTTTTTCTGGAAATCGAACATTCTCTGTGCGGCCTGCGTACCAGATTATCAAGTACAGACAAATTCATATGGGCCGGAACATCTTCGAATGGGCATTCAATTTCGTGGTTCTGATTTTCGCCACCAGCATGGTTGCGCAACCGTTTGTCATCCCAACAGGTTCCATGGAGGGAACACTGAAGGTGGGCGATCATGTGATTGTGGATAAACTGGCGTACGCGCTCTCAGGCAGGCTTCCGCTGCTGCCCTATCAGGAAGTCCAGCGTGGCGACATCATTGTGTTCCGCTATCCACCCGATATTCGCGAGACGTATGTGAAACGTGTAGTTGGCGTTTCCGGTGACCGGATCAAGATGGCTCACAAGCAGGTTTATCGCAACGGGCTTCCCCAGGTGGAACCCTATACACAGCACATTGATCCAGCATTCGATCCAGCGCGCGACGACTTAGCCGAATTTACCGTTCCGCCGGGGAGTTACTTCGCGCTGGGCGACAACCGGGATAACTCGTCAGATAGCCGGGTGTGGGGTTTGGTGCCGCGTGAAAATATCATTGGCAAACCGCTCATCCTGCTCTGGAGTTATGATGCTCCCACTGAAGATTTGACCGGCTATTCACTTCATCATGCTCTTGATCTGGCACAGCATTTCTTTACTCGGACGCGTTGGTCAAGAACGCTGCAACTCATTCGAGCGAATTAGTTCTAATTGCTCCAGGTGGTTGCGATCATGGCCTCCCATGGTCTCAAGTATCGTCTCAATTGTCATAGTGCCTCGTTCTGGGTGTGAGACCGGCTTCTGAAGTATTTCCGGCGGCAATGCTCCAACAAACAACAAGTTCCATAGCCTGACAGCGGCAAAGATTGCAACAGCCGCATTGACGTCGAGTTTCGTGTAAGGTGTGGCCCAGGAATCCTGATCGAAGGGCTGAATCATGTGGTGATCTTCAGCGGCAGCTTGACGAAGACGAAAAGCAAAAGCTATTTCCACATCAGCCAGATGACAGATCACTTGCCGCGCGGTCCACTTACCGGG
>JAYTGM010000129.1:0-6791 GCA_043733425.1 Terriglobia bacterium | reverse complement strand
CGACTGCCAGGTCCGTGTCGTTTTCGGTCACAGGCTGATAGGCATGTTTGTGCCGCATGGCCGCTTCTTTCGCAAGCACGTGGAGGCCGACTCCTTCGATGCGTGACGAAGTTCCGGTGAAGTACTCGTCAATCAATGCCCGGTTGAGACCGATTGCCTCAAACACCTGCGCGCCGCGATAGCTCTGCAGAGTAGAGATTCCCATCTTGGAGAACACCTTCAGCAGGCCCTTATTGATGCCTTTGCGGAAGCCATACTGTGCCGTCTCGCCCGTCACGCCTTCACGCAGCAAGCCACGGAGGGCCATATCTTCCAAAGTCTCAAACGCAAGGTATGGATTCACCGCGCTTGCTCCATAACCGATCAGCAGAGCGAAATGCATGACCTCGCGCGGTTCACCGGATTCGATGATGAGTGCCACCTGCGTCCGCTTGCCTTCCCGAACAAGGTGGTTGTGTACCGCAGCCAAAGCGAGAAGACAGGGAATGGGGGCGTAATCTTCATTGACGCCTCGGTCAGACAAAATCAGAACGTTGTAGCCCGATTCAATCGCCACTGTTGCACGCCTGCGAAGGGCATCGAGCGAACGTTTCAAGCCATCTTCCCCATCAGCGGCACGGAACAGCGTAGGCAGAGTGGACGCCAGAAAATCGCCTTGTGAAACCCGCTTCAGCTTTTCGAAATCGCTGTTGGTCAGAATCGGATCCGGAAGCTTCACCGTGTGGCAATGCTCCGGAGTCTCATCGAGAATATTTTTTTCGCTTCCGATGTAACTCACGAGCGACATTACCAACTCTTCGCGAATGGGATCGATTGGCGGGTTGGTGACTTGCGCGAACAATTGCTTGAAATAATTGAACAGCAATTGCGGCTTATCGGATAAACAAGCCAGCGGCGTATCACTTCCCATGCTGCCGATGGGCTCTTCGCCCGTGTCTCCCATGGGGCCGAGAATCATTTTCAGATCTTCATCGGTGTAGCCGAAGGCGCGCTGCCGCATCAGCAGCGTGTCGTGATCCGTCGGATGCACGCGGCGCGGCTCAGGCAAGCTGCCTACTTTGATCTGATGTTGCGCAATCCATTCCGCATAAGGCTGGCGTGAATAAAGCTTTTCTTTGATTTCCGTATCGGAAATAATGCGGCCTTCCACGGTATCCACCAGGAACATCTTGCCTGGCTGCAGACGGCCTTTTTCTATGATGTCCTCCGGTTTCACAGGCAGAACTCCGGTCTCTGAAGCCACCACAACCATGCCGTCTTTCGTGACCAGATATCGCGCCGGGCGCAATCCATTCCGGTCGAGAGTGGCGCCGATCACGCGGCCATCGGTAAAGGCGACCGCAGCCGGACCATCCCACGGTTCCATCAACGAACAGTGATATTCATAAAACGCGCGCTTCGCCGGGTGCATCTGCTCATTCGAGGCCCATGCCTCGGGAATCAGCATCGCCATGGCGTGCGGCAGACTGCGGCCCGATTGCACCAGCAGCTCCAGAACATTATCGAAGGTGGCCGAATCGCTTCCCGAAGCCTGAATGATCGGGAACAACTTGTTCATATCTTCGAAATAGGGCGACTGCAAAATGGATTGCCGTGCGTGCATCCAGGCAGCATTCCCACGCACAGTGTTGATTTCGCCGTTGTGCGCAATGTAGCGGTAGGGATGGGCAAGACGCCACGCTGGGAAGGTGTTCGTTGAAAAGCGCTGATGGACCAGGCAGAGTGCACTGGTCACATCCGGATCGGCCAGATCGCTATAAAAATTGGTGATCTGCGGGGCTAAAAGCAAGCCTTTGTAAATGATGGTTCGTGAGGACAGGGACGGTACATAAAAGTAATCCGGATCATCCAGATTGAGCTTCAGTACCGCGGCTTCAATTCGCTTTCGCACCACATATAACCTGCGTTCCAGTGCATCCTGATCCATGCCGGGCGCGCGGGCGACAAACAACTGTTGAATGTAAGGCTGGCTCTTGCGGGCCTCACGTCCAATTGCGGTCGGATCGGTCCGTATGTCACGCCACCCCAGGAATTTAAGCCCTTCTTCCTGAATGACGCGCTCAATTACGCCCTCACACTGAAGCCGCTGCTGGCGCTCAACGGGAAAGAACACCATACCCGCGCCATATTCACCGGCGGCAGGAAGCGTATAGCCCAGCTTTTGTGTTTCTTTCGCGAAAAACTCATGCGGAATCTGGATCAGCACTCCAGCGCCATCGCCGGTATCCGGATCGCAGCCGCAGGCCCCGCGATGGGTGAGATTGACCAGAATCTGAATGCCTTTCAGGATGATGTCGTGCGATTTCTGGCCTTTCAGGTTGGCGACAAAGCCGATGCCACAAGCATCATGCTCATGCCGCGGATCATAGAGGCCCTGCGCGCGTGGCAAGCCCGGTACGTGTAATGGTTCGCTCATGTTCCCCAACTGTGTATTGAGTGCAAGATTAGCACATAGAATTAGAAAAAGAGATGCTCTTTCCTGATGAATATTAGCTGAGCTTATGATAGGGTAATCTTTGCTAATGTTTCCGGACGCGAAGCTTTTTCGAGATATTGTCCAACAACGCAGCGTGAGCCGGGCGGCCCAGGCAAATGGAATCAGCCAATCCGCCGCCAGTCAGCAGATACAGGAAATGGAGCGGCGTCTGAAAGTGCAGCTTCTGGACCGGACCACGCGTCCGGTGCAGCCCACGCCCGCCGGCAAACTTTACTCGGAGTTGTGCCGGCAGATTTTGAGGCGCGAAGAAGAGTTTGCCGTGGCGCTGGACGGCCTGCAATCGGAGACAGAAGGGAAAGTCCGAATCGCTTCCATTTATTCCGTGGGTTTGTCGGAAATGCCATGGCATCGGGAGGAGCTTCGCAAGCGGTTCCCCAGAATTGAGCTGCAACTGGAACTGGGGCGTCCTGATGCGGTGTACAGTGCTGTTCTTGAAGACCGCGTGGATCTGGGCCTGGTGAGCTACCCGGAACCGAGCCGTGAGTTGACCGTGCTTCCGTGGCGTGAAGAGCCGATGGTGGTTGTGCTGCCGCCCGGTCACCCTCTTAGTGGCAACCCTACACTTGCGGCGTCTCACCTGGACGGCCAGTCCTTCATCGCCTTCGATGAAGACCTCTCGATCCGGCGCCACATCGATCGCTACCTGCGGGAACACGGGGCAACCGTCAATATTTCGCTCCAGGTGGATAACATCCAGAGCCTGAAAGCGTTCTTAATGGTGAGCCGGGAATTGTCGATTTTGCCGCACTGCACAGTGAATGGGGAGGTAGCCCAAAATCGTCTGGTCGCAGTTCCATTATCAGACCCGCTACTGCGCCCGATCGGGATCATCTACCGCCGCCGCAAAACGCTCAACCGCGCCAGCCAGCTCTTTATCGAGCGCCTGCTTTCCACTCCTGCGCCGCCAAAGTGAGGCGCGGATCTACCCAGACGGGACGCGTGGCGCTTACTTGCAGTATGTGGAACTGAGGGTGAAAGGGATTCAGGAGAAAATTGGAATCGACGTGTGTTACCGCGGACGGCACTCGAAGCACTGCCGTTCGCAGTTCTTTCCACCAGCTATTCCCGCATCGCCGCGTAACGGATTCGCGTTCTAGTTCGGCAAGAGGAAAGTTGGAATCCTCCACGGGAACATCGTCTGGAACGACGATTTCGCAATAGTGGTACACCCCGCTTAGAGCTACACGCCCCAATTTGACCATCAATTCCAGATACGCGCCAGAATAGTTCTCCGCCGCGTAAATAGGGCCCACTCCGGGTGAATTCCACCTGGCACCCTGCATGGAAGCACCCATGCCATCCATCACCGCGTATCGCGCGTTGGTAATCCGGTAGAGCCGGAGCACTTACGCAGGCAACCCGAACGCAATACTGAAGAGCAGTTCTTCCACATGCCTTGCTCCCAACTCGGTAAGGGAAGTTTCTATTGGCGTCTTGCCGCCAAACTTCCAATGCGGGGTAGTAAGAAACGCCCGTGCGGCTGCTTTGTCTTCAAGAGTGTACTCCGCCGTTGCGACCACACGCGCCAGCCTCTCGGTCCGCTCACTTTCAGCGGGGCTCAGCCGTCCCTGCCTTCGTTTGAATGTCGCTTCAGGAATTACGCGGTACAGAAACTTAACCTGATCGGCAGGCTCTGAAAAAACATGCTTTACGGTGGACCGCAACGCAGTTTTCGGCAGCCCCTGCGCAACAGCTTCCGCCAACTCCATCAGGGACCGTGCCTCAATCCCCATGACATCCTGGACCAACTCCATCTCTACCATGACGGTATCATGTTAGCAGGTTTTTGGGTTCATGTGATACCAAATTAGTCGATAGCCTTTTCCGTGGGCTTCTTCACCGGCTGCGCTTTCGGAAGCTCTTTACGCGGCAACATCTCGTCCCGCACCGCTGTTTCGTAAACCATCGTCGCCATAATCGCGGCGGCCTGCATTAGATCGCCAGCCTGCAAACGGTCGAACACGTCCATATTCGAATGATGGGTGCGAGTGGTGTACTCCACCGGATCCTGAATGAATTGGAAGCCGGGCAGACCGACCGCATCATAGGACAGGTGATCCGTCCCGCCGGTATTCCGGATTGAGATGGTGCTTGCGCCCAAGTCCTTAAATGGTGCCAGCCAGCTTTCAAACACAGGCCGCATCATGTCATTACCCTGCAGATACACCCCGCGAATTTTTCCCGTGCCGTTATCCAGATTGAAATATCCAGAAAGCTTGGCATGCTCCGGCTTCAGTTTCATGTTTTCCACGTCGGCAAAGTGGGCTTTTACGTAGGCTTTCGAGCCCAGGAGCCCCTCTTCCTCACCAGTCCACAGGCCGATTCGGACAGTGCGCGTCATGGGAACGTTTAAAGCCTTCAGAATCCGAAGTGCCTCAAGCGCCACCGCGCAGCCCGCCGCATTGTCGGTCGCACCCGTTCCACCGGTCCAGGAATCCAAATGGGCTCCCAACATGACAATGCCCGCGTTCTTTTTTGAGCCTGGAATTTCGCCCACTACATTGAATGCATCCTTAGCTTCCGTGATTTTGCTTTCAATATCGAATTCCATCGTCACCGGAACCTTCTTTTCAATCAGCCGCGCGATCCTGTTGTAGTGCTCCGGCGTGAGCGCAACGGAAGGAGGAGGAAGGGGCTCTTTCGGGTCCTGGCTGCCGGCGGCAGTTGCGAACACCGTTCCGCCATCGGCCACTGTCCCCGACGTCACCACCACTAGCGCGCCCTCGTCGATCAAAAATTGATTTAAATTGCGCCTAAACTTCAGCATAGCCTCGCGGTTGAAAGGTGCGCGGCCGACGGCTCCCGGTGGTAAAACAGGCGCGGGCATCAACAATGTCCGCGGAGCCGGAGTCCCCCCGCCGCCTCCAAAGCCGGAACGCTGTGCAGGATCCGGAGCCATTCCTTCCGCTTCCAGTTCCGCATCGGTATACCGCGACATCAGCGTCTTTGCCAGCGGCAAAAGCTGCCGAGGCTCCTGCATCATCACGATTTTGCCTTTCAGCTTGCCCTTGTACTTCGCGAAGTCTTCTTCTTTCTCAATCGACGCCATGACAGGGTCGCCCGATACAGGCCCGTTCGTACTCGCCGACCACGGCCGCGCGAATCCAATGAGCGGGGAAAACTGCGGTTCTTTCATCTGCGCTGTGAAACGGGTATTGTTCCAGCCGCGCCCGAACGGTCCCCAAGCTTCCATGGCAGGGTTCGCGACTCCCCACTCTTTCATCGTCCTCACGGTCCACTCGCCAGCGGCCTGCAAGCCCGCTGAACCGGTCAAACGCGGGCCATATACGTCCGTCAGGTAGAAAGCGGTTTCCATGACATGAGAGTTTTGAAAAGCTTCGGTCTTGATCCGGTTGACCATGGAAAGGTCAACTTTTTCCTGGCCCCAGAGCACGGTCGCGGAGAGAAAAACGATGGAAACACAGCGCATAGTGGTGAGCAGATTGTAGCAACTTCATCGATAGATCCGAACAGGCCGGTCTAACCGCTCAGCTTTCAAGCTGTCTCGGTATTTTTACCCATTAGTCATCGAGCTGTAACTAAGCCCTTACTACCCTTGGTAAGGTTTGTCTCGCTCACAATTTATGCTTAAACGAATTTTGTCTTTGACCGTTATGCTTGCAGCAACGGTTTCTTTAGTCGTCGCGCAAAGCGACACCGGCAGAATCACAGGAAGTGTTACCGATGCTTCCTCGGCTATTGTGCCGAACGTCACCATCACTCTTACGAACGAAAAAACAGGTCAGGTCCGGAAGGTGAACGCTAACTCTCAGGGCGTTTACCTCGCGATAGAACTACGGCCTGCCACTTACACCGTTATCGCGGAAGCGGCTGGCATGGCTCCTTCAACTTATAGCGGCGTTACGCTCCAGGTGGGTCAGGAGCGTACCTTAAATATTGTTGTGTCACCCTCGACAGTGGCTACTGAGGTCAATGTCTCTGGCGGCGACCTCGCCATGATTGACACCACTTCCGCAGCTATGTCCGGCAACGTCAGTGCGCGTGAAGTCGCTGAATTGCCCATCAACGGACGGCAGATTTCACAGCTTTATTCCATGACTCCAGGTGCTGTAAACTTCGGTGCCGGCACATTCGATGACTTCCGCTTCAACGGCCGGTCCTACGAGGAAAATGCCATCCGGTTTGACGGCATTGAGGGAGGCGGGATTATCAGCAACAATCCAAGCGATTTCAACGGCGAGATCCCCGGCCCGTTCCGCCTCCAGGCCAGCCTTGAAAACGTACAGGAATTCCGCGTGGAATCCAGTAATTATCCAGCTGAATTCGGTACCGG
>JAYTGM010000128.1:0-2404 GCA_043733425.1 Terriglobia bacterium | reverse complement strand
CCGGCACCGGCATCGGTCTTGACGCCGTCCGCCAGATTCTAGATCACGCCCCCCATGCGGCCGTGCTCATCGATGAAGCGTACTTCGAATTCCACGGCGTCACCGCCCTCCCGCTCATTGATCAATACCCCAACCTTTTTGTCAGCCGCACATTTTCAAAAGTCTTCGGCATGGCTGGAATGCGCATCGGTTGTCTCTTCTCCCAGCCTGCGAATATCGCGCATCTTCACAAAGCTCAGTCGCCTTACAGCGTAAACACGCTAGCCGCAGTTGCAGCCCAAGCCGCGGTGCAGGATTCCGCTTTCATCGCCGCCTATGTAACGGAAGTGCTCGCCTCACGCGAACTGCTGGCGCAGGGCCTCGAAAGGCTCGGGATAGAGTACGTCAGAAGCGAGGCAAACTTCATACTCACTTTAGTGGGTGATCGTGCCGTGGAAATTCGCGATGCACTTCGCGGCCGCGCCATCCTGGTGCGTGATCGCAGTTATGAAATCCCGGGCGGCCTGCGCATCACGCTCGGCACGCAGGCTCAAACGCAACGGCTCTTAGCCGAACTGGAAACGATATGGAAAAAAAAGGCCTCCTGATTTTCGATATGGATGGCGTACTGGTGGATGTGACGGGTTCCTACCGCGCTGCCATCGTGGAAACCGTCAAGCACTTCACCGGTACCGTGGTCACGGACGGAACCATTCAGGATGCAAAGAACGAAGGCGGCTGGAATGACGATTGGCTGCTCTCACAGCACCTCATCCGGAAGACCGGGCAGGACATCTCCTATGACGAAACCGTTGCCTATTTTCAGCACATCTTCCACGAAGGCGGCCTGATGCAGCGCGAACGTTGGATTGCGAAAAAGGGGATGCTGGAAAAGCTTGCGGAAACGCACACGCTCTCCGTCTTCACGGGCCGTCTGCGATGGGAAGCGAACCTCACGCTCGATCGTTTCTGCCCAGGACTGTTCCAACAGGTGGTCGGCGTGGACGATGTGGAGCACCCCAAGCCCGCTCCCGATGGCATCCTCCGCCTTTCCCTCGATATTCCGCACAGCACTCTGCGGTTCGTCGGCGATTCCATCGACGATGCTCTTTCCGCAAAGGCCGCTCGCGTCCCCTTCATCGGAATCGCCGCTCCCGCCAATCCGCGCTACCGTGAGTTGGCGCAAATCCTGTCCGCGGAGCGTGCCCTGGCTGTTCTGGACGATATCAACCAACTCCCACAGGTGATTTCAAATGCCGCGTAGCGCCACCATCCAACGCGATACCAAAGAAACGCAGATCTCCGGCACTCTCAAAATTGAGGGCCTGGGCAAATACGAAATTTCCACGGGTATCCGGTTTCTGGATCACATGCTGGAACTGTTCACCAAGCACGGCGGCTTCGATCTGAAGCTGCAAGCCAAGGGTGATCTCGATGTCGATCAGCACCACACCGTGGAAGATGCCGGCATTGTGCTCGGCCAGCTTTTTTCGAAAGCATTGGCGGACCGCCGCGGCATCAACCGCGCCGGTTACTTCGTCATTCCCATGGATGAGACGCTTGCCGTGGTAGCGGTCGATCTCGGTGGCCGCCCCGCGCTTGAGTATAAAGACAGGGTGAAAACGCGCTTGGTGGGCGATCTGCAAACGGAGCTGTTGCCTGATTTTTTCGATGGCTTCGTCAACCATGCGGGGGCCAACCTGCACGCCAAAATTCTTTACGGCCGCAGCAACCATCACAAGATCGAAGCCATCTTCAAGTGCTTCGCCCGGGCCATGAAGTTCGCCTGCTCAACTGACGCGCGGCTCAAAGATCAACTGCCCTCCACCAAAGGGCTGCTATGATTTCCATCCTCGATTACGGCGCTGGCAATCTTCGTTCGGTAGAGAACACGCTGAGCGAAATCGGGGCGGCCTACCGGCTGATCCACACCGCTGCCGAACTCGAAATTGCCGAAAAAATAATTCTTCCCGGTGTAGGGCACTTCGGGCAGATGATGCGAGCATTGGATGCCATGCAGGTCCGCACCGCGTTGCGCGAACGCATTCAAGCCGGTGTTCCGTTTTTTGGAATCTGTTTGGGCATGCACGCCCTCTTCGAAGACAGCGAAGAGGCCCCTGATCAATCTGGCCTTTCCATCTTTAAAGGTTCTGTCAAAAAATTCGATACCGGCGAGTTCGGTGCCGGCGAAAGAGTGCCCCATATGGGCTGGAACACTCTATCCCCCGTCGGCAACCCGCGCCTGCTCACAGGCCTGGGCCCTGAGCCGTACGTTTACTTCGCTCACAGCTACTACGTACCCGAAACGCCGGTAACCGCCGCCACCTGCACATACATGCTGCCTTACACCGCGGCCGTGGAACACAGGAATATCTTCGGCGTCCAGTTTCATCCCGAAAAATCCGGCCCCGTTGGTCTCCAATTG
>JAYTGM010000127.1:0-2407 GCA_043733425.1 Terriglobia bacterium | reverse complement strand
TAGGCGACTTTTGCGTGGTGGAGCAGGACGTGGTGCTCGGCGGCGGCTGCCGTCTGGAACCTTATGTTTATATAAAGCGCTGGACCACCATGGGCGATCGCAACACGGTTTCTTCAGGAACGGTGCTCGGTTCTGATCCGCTCGATAAAAACTTTAAGGGCGATCGTAGTTATCTAACAATCGGCAGCGGCAATACCATCCGGGAGCACTTCACCATCTCGCGCGCCACCAAGCCGGAAGGAGTGACCCTGATCGGCGATCGCAATTACATCATGACGGCCGGACATATTGCGCACGATTGCTGGATCGGGAACGACACCGTGGTCTGCAGCAATGTACTGGTTGCTGGGTATTGTGTGCTGGAAGATGGCGCTTATCTTTCAGGGGGCGTCATGGTCCATCAGTTTTGCCGTGTGGGGCGCTTGGCTTTGGTGAGCGGGAACACGCGCGTGAATGTGGATGCTCCTCCGTTCTTTATCTACTACGGTTTCGATCCGGAACCGCACGGGTTGAATGTTGTGGGTCTTCAGCGAGCCGGATTTTCCAATGACCGGATTCGGGAACTGAAGCGCGCCTACCGGGTTCTGTATCGTAATGGTCTAAAGCTGGATGAGGCTCTCAACCGGCTCGAAGCAGACGGCGCTTCTGAAGATGTGCGGCATCTGGCGGCGTTCTGCCGCGCATCTTCGCGGGGCATCACGCGATAGCGCTAGCTGGCTTATTCGCTACCGCTAGCAACGTTTCAAAGTGCGGCGTTGTCTGTTCCTTGTGCACTACCGCGGTATGGATCTGGCGGAACCCGGCGCGCTTCAGGAACCGCTCCATTTCCACTTCGGCGAAGCCTAACCAGAGATGGGCGTACAGTTCTCGCACGTCTTCGAAATTGTGTTTGAGCAGATCCAGAATCGCAATCCGGCCGCCGGGCTTCAGAATGCGGAACGCCTCGCAGACCGCTCGCTCAGGATGTTGCGCATGGTGTAACGATTGGCTGAAAAATGCCACATCGACAGTTGCGTCTTCAATGGGCAGGTCTTCCAGGTCGCCTTGGCGATACTCAAGATTCTTTACGCCGTGTGTGCGCGCTAGTTCGCGGCCGTATTCGGCCATGCGTTCAGAGTTATCGACGGCGATCACCTTTTTGGCGCGCTGGCTGAGTAGTTGAGAGAGGTTACCTTCCCCGGCCCCCAGGTCCGCGATGACCAGAGGCGGCAGCAGTTGCAACAGCACTTCAGCCAACCCCTTCCAGGAGCGGCCAGGTACATACTGGCGTCCCAGGCGGCCCGCAAGCTGATCGAAGTGGGTTCGCATTTTATCGCGCCGTTTGCGAAGAACCAGCCGGAGCGCATCGCTGTCTTCGGCGGCGAAGGGCGTTTCAGCCGCACCCAGACGGGCGATTGCCAGCAGTTCCGCCGGCTGGGTCTTTAGCCTATGGAAGATGTTTTTGCCCGTGCGGCGGTCTTCAGTGAGGCCGGCCTGTTTTAGTTGGGCAAGATGGGTGGAGATCTGGCTCTGCCCTTTGCCGAGAATTTCCTGCAGTTCGGCAACCGACAATTCTTCGCGCTCCAGCAACAGCAGCAGACGAAGCCGGTTGGGGTCAGCCAGAAGTCTGAGTGATTTTAGAATCGACAGCATGCTAAAAATTTAGTAAGCTATCAATGTATCAAGATTCATCGATATATCCGGAGACAATCTTTATGACTACCGCAACCGTTACGAAAACCGATTATAAAGTAGCCGATATGGGCTTGGCCGATTGGGGCCGCAAGGAAATTACCGTCGCCGAGCATGAAATGCCCGGCTTGATGTCAATCCGCCGGAAATATGCCGCGGAAAAGCCGCTCGCAGGCGTTCGAGTCACCGGATCGCTGCACATGACGATTCAGACCGCCGTGCTGATTGAAACCATGGTCGATTTGGGCGCGGATGTGCGCTGGGCCAGTTGCAATATTTTCTCAACGCAAGATCATGCCGCAGCCGCGATTGCCGCCTCCGGCGTACCTGTGTTTGCGTGGAAAGGCGAATCGCTCGAAGAGTATTGGGAATGCACCATGAAGGCCGTCATGCACGGCAACGGTCTAGGCCCGCAACTGGTTGTGGATGATGGCGGCGATGTGACGCTGCTCATTCATAAAGGCGTGGAACTCGAAGACGGCAGCGATTGGGTCAACACTCCTTCTGGCAGCGTGGAAGAAAAGATCATCAAAGATCTTCTCATCCGCACCCATGCCGAAAACCCGAAAATGTGGCACCCCATTGCGGCTGAGTGGCGCGGTGTTTCGGAAGAGACCACCACGGGCGTGCATCGTCTTTACAAGATGCAGGAACAAGGTAAGCTGCTGGTTCCCGCCATCAATGTGAACGATTCGGTAACGAAATCGAAGTTCGACAATCTCTACGGCTGCCGCGA
>JAYTGM010000126.1:0-6799 GCA_043733425.1 Terriglobia bacterium | reverse complement strand
CCGTGATGGCATTGCGTTGAGAGGCGGGATGAGTGCCGATCTGTTCAAATTTGCGGATGTCGTTCTTTAGCGAATCGTCAGATCCAAACATGGGCCAGATCTTGGGGATCTTCTCCTTCTTTACGTAGAGCATGCCGGTGCCGATGGGCGCGAGCAGCCACTTGTGAAGACTGGTGCCGAAGTAATCGCACTCCAGGTCTTCCTGCTTAAACGGGAACTGGGCAAAGGAGTGGGCGCCATCGACAATCACTTCAATGCCGCGCTGTCTGGCCATGCGGCAAATCTGACGCACAGGGAAAATTTGTCCGGTGCGGTTGGTGACATGGCAGATGTGGATGACTTTGGTGCGCGGCGTAACGGCATCTTCAATTTGCTTGGCCAGATACTCCATGGACGGCGCGGGCACGGTGAACTTAACCTGTTTGAATACGATGCCATCGCGGCGTTCGCGCTGCTGCCAGGTGGAGATCATGCGCGGGTAATCCTGATTAGTGCTGATTACTTCATCTCCGCGTTTCAGGTCGAGACCAAGCTGGACAATTTCGAGCGATTCGCTGGCGTTGCGGGTGATGGCGATCTCTTCAGGATCGCAGCCGAACATCTGAGCCAGGCGGCGGCGGGCGACTTCGATTCCGGGGTCGAGGATACGCCACATGTAATAGCTGGGCGTCATGTTTTCAATTTCCAGATACCGGATCTCCGCATCCATCACCACTTTTGGCGCAGGCGAGACGCCTCCGTTATTCAGGTTGATGATGTTGCGATCGACGGTGAATGCGTGGCGGACGTTGAACCAGAAATCTTCATCCTGCGCGACGGTTTGGGCGCTTTTTCCTGCGACGTTCGCTGCAGCGGCTTGTGCGCGGGGAAGGGCGTCATTCTGAAAAGCGGCAACTGCCGCAGCGGCTCGGAGGAAATGTCTTCGTTCCATTGAAATAGTATGCCTAAGTTTTCAGTTTGATAAACTCTAGCCCATGCTCAAAGGGTTCTGGTATCAAGTAATACTGTTGTGCGCAATTGCGCTCGCTTGCTTCGGCCAAGCGGATACAGGGTCGCTGTCGGGCCGTGTTGCCGATCCATCGGACGCGGTAGTTGCCGACGCCTCCATTGTGATCCGGAACGTCGATACGGGACTGGTTCAGAAAGGCACATCGAACGGAACAGGGAACTTCGAGTTCACCAGCTTGCCTGTGGGTGCATACACCCTGGAAGCGGAACACGCTGGGTTCAAGACGGCGCGGCTTACCAATATTGTGATCGCGGTAGCCAACCGCATCAGCGTCAATGTTGTGCTGACCGTAGGAGAGACCACGCAGACCGTAGAGATCTCTTCACAGACGCCGATCCTTCAGACCGAAACCAGCGACACGGGCACTGTATTCCAGCCCAAGTTTATGAAAGATGCGCCGCTGTTTGTGAGCGGCGGCTTCCGCAACCCGGAGAACTTTATCAACTACGTTCCTGGCGTCAATGGGGGACAGCAGGACACCAGCATCAACGGGGGCGCGCGGCGGTCGAAGGAGATTTTGATTGATGGGGCCAGCCATTCCAATCCGGAATCTGGCGGTGTGGCGTTTGTGTCGAACGGTGGCATCGGGTCTGTCGAGATGTACGGCGAGTTCAAGGTGCTGACCAGCAACTTTTCGGCTGAGTATGGCCGGAGCGGCGGCGGGATTGAAGTGTTCGTGACCAAGAGCGGCACCAACGATCTGCATGGAACGCTCTTTGACTTTCTGCGCAACGATAAGTTCGACGCGGCGGGCTGGGGCGTGAATCAGCGGATTCCCTTTGTGGGCAAATCGAAAGTGCGGCAGAACGAGTTTGGAACGTCTGTAGGGGGGCCGGTTTGGATTCCCAGGATATATAACGGACGCAACAAGAGCTTCTTCTATTTCACATGGAACGGCTACCGGCAGAATAACGGAGGCGGCAACATTGTCACCACCGTACCTACGAAGCTGATGAAGACCGGCAACTTTTCTGAGCTAGGCAGCCGGCTGATTTATGACCCGTCCACCACACGAAGCGTCAACGGCGTTGTGACGCGCGATCCTTACCCAGGCAACATTATTCCGGCTTCTCAGTTCAGCAGCGTATCGAAGAACATCCTTGCGCTGATTCCCGATCCGACCGGACCTGGCATTTCGAGCAACTATGGCAGCACGAGTCTGACGACAGTCGATCGGAATATCTATAGCGTGAAGGGTGACCACTCCTTCAGTGACCGCAACCGCGTGAGCGGATTGTATAGCTGGCAGCGCGTGGCGATTCTGTCGCAGGGCGGATTGCCTGGGCCGCTAGCGAACGGCTTAGTGAGCAGCGAAAAGCCGGACATTACCCGCGTGAATCATGACTTCACCTTTTCGCCGACCATGTTGAACCATTTCACCTTCGGGTTTAGCCGCTACCAGAGCCTGTTCAACCAGTTGCCGCAGCATCTTCTGGATTGGCCGACGAAGCTGGGGCTGAAGGGCGTGGCGACCAACGGCAGCCAATCGTTTCCGGTGATTGCGTTCACGACGGACGGCTATACGGGGTTCGGCAACAACCCGAAGAACCGCGGTGCTCAGCAGAATTACACTACTGAGGCGATCGATGGGTTTACCTGGATCAAGGGTAAGCATGAGATCAAAGCCGGGTATGAATTTCACCGGGGGCGCACCTTCCAGATACCGCTGGACGATTCCTACGCGCAGGGGCTTTTTAACTTCAGCAGCATTGAAACCGCAAATCCGGCGGCGCGCTCCACAACCGGCAATTCGTTCGCAAGCTTCCTTTTAGGCGGCCCGGATAACGCGCGGCGTGACTACAACACTAAGGGCGTGGACATCAAGTATCTGTATCACGGGGCGTTTCTGCAGGATAACTGGAAAGTGAATTCGCGCCTGACCTTAAACCTGGGCTTGCGGTGGGAGATCTTTGTTCCGCGAACCGACACCAATCTGACGCTGTCTGCCTTTGACCCGAACCTTCCGAATCCAGCGGCGGGCGGGCGTTTGGGCGCGCTGTCTTTCGCGGGAACGGGGACAGGCAGAAATGGCAACGTCCGGTTCGGGGATGTGTACCTGAATAACTTCGGACCACGCATCGGCCTGGCTTATCAGGTAATGGCGAAGACCGTGGTGCGGGCCGGTTGGGGCATGTACTATTCGTCCGCTAATGGCAACACTGGCGGCGGATGCTTCCCCTGCGGATGGGGCGTGAGCGCTTCGCCGACGCCGACATCGCCGGATGGCATTTCGCCGGCGTTCAACTGGGATAACGGCTTCCTGCTGCCGAACGGTTTTGTGCCGCCGCCCGTGATCGATCCGAGCTATGCGAACGGACAGACCGTGCTGGTGCTTTCGAAAGAAGACGGCTTGGCTGGGCGGATCCAGAACTGGCAGGTGAATATCCAACGGGAACTGCCCAAGGGGTTACTTCTGGATCTGGCTTACATCGGCAGTTACGGAACTCATCTGAATAGCTATGTCCCGTATAACCAGGTGGACCCGAAGTATCTGAGCCTGGGTTCGCTACTGGGGTTGAACATCAACGATCCGCAGGTTGCGGCGGCTGGATTTAAGAAGCCCTATGGCAACTTCGCGGGAACGCTGGCACAATCCTTGCGGCCGTATCCGCAGTACAACAACATTATTCACACTTACCTGGGGACAGGGGGCACCACTTACAACTCATTCCAGGCCAAGGTGGAAAAGCGGTATAGCGCCTTGAATGTTCTGGCTTCTTATACATGGTCAAAGAACATTGAACTGAATGGTTCGTATACGCAGACCGGAAACGGAACGGCTCCGCAGGACCAGTACAACCTGAAGCCGGAGAAGTATATTTCCATTCAGGATTATCCACATGTGGGGAATCTGGTTTATACGTTCGACCTGCCATTCGGCAAGGGCCGCAAGTTTCTGGGTGGCTCAAATTCCATTGTGAATGGAATTGTGGGCGGCTGGACCATTGCCGGCATTCAACAATACCGCTCGGGCAATCCGTTGTTGCTGGGAGCCCCGGTGAATACGTTGGGTACCGGTGTTCTGTTCACGGCGGCACTCCGTGCGAATACCACGGGACAGACATTTTCGACCGGGATCGACCGGACTACACTTGACCCGAACGACCCTTCAAAGCGGTACTACAATCGCTCGGCATTTTCGGTTCCCGGAGCTTATCAATTCGGGGCGGCTTCGCCTTATCAGAATGCTTTCCGGAACCCGCCGTTGTTTACGGAAGCGCTGTCCTTAGTGAAGCGGGTGAAGCTATATGAGCGGGCGGATTTGGAATACCGCGCGGACATTTCAAACGTGCTCAACCGGACTTCATTCGGGGGGATCAATGTCAATCTGAACGATCCGAATTTCGGCAGAGCGACTGGCGCGCAGCAGGGGCCGCGGATTATTCAGATGGCTTTGCGTTTGAACTTTTAACAGCCGCTACAACTGCGGTACGGGGGGTTTCACCGGCTGCCACGGGTGGAACCCTTTTCTTCGCAGGTGGCGGGAGAAGACTTTGTCGCCTGCTGTTACGTAGAGGGTCTGCATATCCGGGCCTCCGATGACCAGGTTTGAGGGAGTGGCGGTGCTGGGTTTCGAGATGACGGCGACTACCCGGCCCGGCGGATCGCAGATTTGGATTCCCGTGTTGGTGGCGACGTAGAGGAAGCCTTGATCGTCAAAGGTCATGCCATCGGCATTGGCGCGGACTGCGCCATCTTCGGGGAGATTGAGGCGATAGAAGGGCTGGCCGTTTGCCAGGCTACCATCGGGCTGGACCTGAAATGACCAGACGGTTCTGGTCTGGCTATCGGCAACGACCAGGAGCGATTCATCGGGCGAGAGGCGGACTCCGTTGGGGTACGTGATGCCTACATACACCATGGTCCGCTTGCCGTTTCTGACGTGGTAAACGCGGTGCGTGGAAGGTTCGGTGAAATAGATATCGCCCTTGCTGGAGACGCAGAGGTCATTGGGCACAATGCCTTCAGTGATGACGGTTTCGGGGTTGTACGAGACGATGCGTTTGCCATCCTGTTCCGCGGCGTAAAGTTTGCCATCTGGACCGAACATGAGGCCGCTGGTGTGGTGGGCTTCGGCGAGAAACGTTTTACCAATCTGGTAGATGCCGGCACGTGTATCCGCAAAATAGAGCTCGCCATTTTTATCGATCGCGGGACCTTCGGTGAACTTGTGGCCGCTGCTGACTTCTTTCCATTCGCTGGCAGGATCAAGAATTTCGCTGATGTAGTGGCGGTTGCCGGTGGTGGAGTATGACTTGACAATGGGCGCGGGGTAGCCTTTCCAGAGCCAGCGCAGAGCATCGGGGAGGATGGCGCCGCCGTGTTTGCCGTTGTGGCCTTCGGTGCCAACGACAAAAGTGGCTTCGTAGCCCGCGAACTGCAGCGCGGAGTAGAGAGCCTGGTTGGCGAGATACCAGTTGCCCGAAAAAATGCTCTGATCGCGCTCGCCATCCTGAAGGAAGATGCGCAAGGGCCGGGGCTCGGCTTTGCGAACCAGGCTGTCATAGGCTTCGCCGCCCTTGAGATCCGTGTAGCTGCCGACGAAGGTGATGACGCGGTGGAACGAATCGGGGCGGTTCCAGGCGGCGGTGAAGGCGGCAATGCCTCCTGAGCTGGATCCGGCGATGGCGCGGTCATCTGGATTCTGGCTGAGGTTGACCAGCTTCTGCACTTCGGGGAGCAGTTCTTCAATGACGAATCTGGCGTTGCGATCGCCCAGGCTATCGTATTCGTACGCGCGGTTGTAACGGTTTTGCTGGTTGGGATTGAGGGCGGGCATGATGCCGGGGTTGACCATGACGGCAACCGTGGGAGGCATCTCTTTTGCGGCGATGAGGTTATCGAAGACGACGGGGACGCGGTATCCGCCGGTTTCATTTGCGAAACCGCCGCCATCGAAGAAGACCATGAGGGCGGCGTGGGTGGCGGGATCGTACTGGGCTGGGATGTAGACCCAATAATCGCGCGTGGTGCCGGGGAAGAGTTTGGATTGGGTGAAGGTGTATTTAGTGGTCTTGCCGTGGGGGACGTTCTTGGGCTGCGAATCCGGACCAAGGGTGTAGGTCTGTTGCGCTGAGGCTTGAAGCGCCAATATGAAAAGCAGAGTTAGTTTCATTTGTCTTCCGTTTCCGCGAGAGCAGGGACTGTAGATTTCGGGGTGATGGGTGGTTGCCTGGTGTGCCAGTCCGTAGATTGTTCGTAGGCTCTGGCTAAAGCGAGCACTTTGCCTTCTGAGAAGCGCGGGCCGGCGATCATCAAGCCGATGGGCATGCCTTCATGATTAAACCCGCACGGGACGCTGATGGCGGGGATGCCGTAGATGTTGAACTGGCCTGTGTTTTCGAGTTCGGGGTTTCTGGCCTTTTCGGTTTCTTCACGCTTGATGCTGGCGTTCACGGTGCGGGGCGTGTGGCGGCGGGTAGGGAGCACGACGAGATCGAAATCGGCAAACGCGTCGTCGATGGTGCGGCGGAGTAAATCGAGTTTCCAGCGGGCGCGTACGTAATCGGATGCTTTCGCATTGGCGCTGGCTTGGAGAGCGTGCCTTGTCGAGAGCATGTAGCGGGTTGCGCCGTGCGTAAAGTATTCCTCGTGATAGGCGTACGATTCGCCTTGCAGCGTGATGCCACGGGTGGAAGGGAGGGTGGCGTCGCGGGTGGATTTGGTGAGGGTGGCCAGATGGCGAATGGCGGTTTCGATGGTGCTGGCGACATCGGCATCGAGGAGATCGAAGAAAGGAGCGCGGAGGACGCCGATGCGGAAATTTTTGACCGGCTGTTTCGAGAGTGC
>JAYTGM010000125.1:0-2408 GCA_043733425.1 Terriglobia bacterium | reverse complement strand
ACCTAAGCGCGAGTTACGGATCCGGCGCTCCTGTATTAGACAATGTCCGTTTTGCCATCGATCCAGGTGAAGTGCTTGGCTTGGTGGGGCAGAGCGGCTCCGGAAAAAGCACCGTGGCGTTATCGGTTTTGCGCCTGCTTGCGTTTCGCGGCGGCCGGCAATCGGGGCGGTTGGCCTTCCGTGGCAGAGAATTATTGCCGCTGCGGGAACGCGAAATGCGGGAACTGCGCGGCAAAGCAATTGGGTTCGTTCCGCAATCTCCTTCGGCGGCTTTAAATCCCTTACTGCGGTTGCGAACACATTTAAAGGAGGCGTGGCGCGCACATTCGCGCGATGGAGCCGCCTTCGAGAGCGTCCTCGAGAGTGTCAGCCTGCCCGCTTCGAGTGAATTTTTGGCCCGCTATCCGGCGGAGATCAGCGTTGGGCAAGGCCAGCGATTCCTGATCGCGATGGCGATTCTGCACAAGCCAGTGCTGCTGATTGCAGACGAACCGACAAGCGCCCTTGATGTAATCACGCAGGCTGAAATTCTTGAACTGTTTCGCACGTTGAATCAGAAGTTGGGGATGGCGATTCTTTACATCTCGCACGATCTGCTTTCCGTGGCATCGCTATGCCACAGGGTGGCGATTCTCAAGAAAGGCCGCGTAGTGGAAACAGGCGCAACCGAGCAAATTTTTTGCCAGCCGCAGCATGAGTATACGCGCAAGCTGGTGGCGGCGATACCGCGAAACCCCTGGACGTTGTAGCCTAACTCCAATGGAACACAGCAAGAAGATCGCACGGCGGGCGCTGCTGCAGTTCGCGCCGGCACTGGCATTTGCGCAGCAGGGGAACCGGCCCGCGCCGCCCCCTGAAGTGGTGAGCAAAGAGATGCTGCGGAACGCGCTTACCATGGCTGGCCTCGAATTCACGGATGAACAACTCACCATGATGATTCCGGAGATGAACCGGAATCTTCCCAGCTATCAGGCGCTGCGCAAACGCGAGGTTCCCTTAGATACAGAACCTGCAATTCACTTCCGTCCCAACCCGCCGCGCTCGGTAATTCGCGATGCAAAGCACGCGTTCCGCCCCACACGGGTAAAGGCACGGCCACACCGGCCCGCCGACCTGGAAGATTTGGCATTTGCTCCGGTCACGGTTTTAGGGCCGCTGTTGAAGGCTAAGCAGGTTACTTCGGTGGAACTTACCACCATGTACCTGGCACGGTTGAAGCGCTATGGGCCCAGGCTGAATTGCGTGATCACGCTGACAGAAGAGTTAGCCATGGAGCAGGCGCGCAAGGCCGATAAAGAGTTGCGGCACGGCCGTTATCGGGGACCTCTGCACGGGGTACCCTATGGCGCGAAAGACCTGTTTAATACCAAAGGCATTCTCACCACGTGGGGTGCTGAACCGTATCAAAAGCAGATCCCGGATAACGATGCCACGGTAATTGTAAAAATGCGCGATGCGGGCGCGGTTTTGCTGGCGAAGCTTTCCATGGGTGCGCTGGCACAGGGCGGCCTTTGGTTCGGCGGCATGACGAAAAACCCCTGGAATACGGAGCAGACGTCGAGCGGTTCATCGGCCGGGTCCGCCTCGGCGACTTCGGCGGGATTGGTGGGCTTCTCTCTTGGGACTGAGACATTGGGTTCGATTGTGAGCCCCTCCACACGGTGCGGAGTGACCGGGCTGCGGCCGACATATGGACGCATCAGCCGCGCCGGGGCCATGGGCTTGAGCTGGACGATGGACAAAGTGGGGCCTATCTGCCGGTCAGTGGAGGACTGCGCACTGGTACTGCACGCGGCTTACGGGCCGGATGGCCAGGATTCCACGGTGCGTGATATCCCCCTCGCATGGACGCCTGGACTGCCTTTGGCGAACCTACGGATTGGGGTGCTGCAGACTGAGTTCGATCGGGTGCAGGGCGAGGCGAGGGACGTGTACACGGCCGCGTTGGCTGCACTTGGGAAAGCAGGAGCGCAGCTGAAACCGGTGGTGCTTCCGGATATGGGAGCGAATGCGCTTAGGGTAATTTTGACAGCGGAAGCTGCAACCGCTTTCGATGATATTACTCGCGATGGACGGGTGAGCCAGCTGAAAGGGCAGACCGCGAATGACTGGCCAAATACATTTCGCGCGGCACGAACAATTCCGGCGGTCGAGTACATCCGTGCCCAGCGGGCGCGCACCTTGCTGATGACACAAATGGACAAGTTTATGGCGGATTGGGATGTGCTGGTCTCTCCCACCGGGTCGGCCACGTTGTTGATAACGAATTTGACGGGTCATCCGCAGGTAACGGTGCCTTGTGGGTTTGTGGACCGGGTGCCGGCGGGTTTATTGTTTACGGGGCCCCTCTATGAGGAAGGCACACCGTTGCGGGCCGCTCTGGCATTTGAGCAATCATCTGGTTGGCA
>JAYTGM010000124.1:0-6806 GCA_043733425.1 Terriglobia bacterium | reverse complement strand
GAGTAGTGCGGCTTTGCAATCCGCCTTGCCGCCCAACGCGCTCGATGAGTAGTGAGCCGGTATCAGCGGATCGGTCTCCGGGTTCCAGCGCGAGTAATCGACCCCATTCAGAATTCCAGTCAGAGCAGCGCGGCGGTCCCGCAATAATCCGTCCAGGCCGAAGCCGAATTCAGGTGTCTGGATTTCGTCCGCATACCGCCGGCTTACCGTAGTGAGCCAATCGCTGTAAACCAGCCCGGCTTTCAGATAATTGACGTGTCCGTAAAACTCCAAACCTTGCGGCGTGAAAAAAGAGGAATCAATCCCCGTTTGTGTCAGTGTGGCTGCGGGGAAGAGCCCCTGATAGCCAAGATTATGGATCGTCATGACAGTCGGAATTCCTAAGAACGTCGGGTCACCGGAGAACTGTCGCTGGTAAACGGGCAGCAAACCTGCCTGCCAGTCATGACAGTGAAAGATGTCAGGCAGGAAGACTCGGCGCGCCAGTTCCAGGGCTCCCCGCGCCAGCGCGGCAAAACGAATGGCATTGTCCGGAAAATCGCCCGATGCATTTCCATACAAGCCAGCGCGGTTATACAGTTCCGGAATATCCAGGAACAGAAACGTTTCGTCCTCTTCGGACTGCATCACCGACGCGTTGTACAGATTCGGGCCGAGTTGTAGCGGCAGGTTATCCCAAATTCGCCGCATCGCGAACCGCTCCGTCTCCTGATAGCGCGGCAGCAGAACCGCGACCTTGTGTCCCAAAGCGGTAAGAGCGCGGGGCAGGGAACTCACCACATCGGAGAGTCCGCCGGTTTTCGCGTAAGGCGCGGCCTCGCTCGCCACCATCAGAATGTTGCTCATTCGGGTAAGGACAATCTCTTCGGATTGTCCCATGCGCCTGTCCCACGTGACGTCCCATGCGAACACCCGGCCCGTTGACAAATGTTAGACTCAAAATTCGAGCTCGGTAAAGCAAGTTTGATTCGCAATTTTCTCCTCTTCAATTTGGCCATCGCCTTTCTGCCGCTGGCTCCCGTCCGCGCCGCGGACCAGAACCGGCTTGATGCTAGCGAAAATGTTTTCACCATGCTGGCCGCGCTGAATACGTCCGGTTACGATACTGATCTCGAAAGCCCCCTCAATAGCCCTCTTCGCAAACAGGTTCGCCAATATCTGGCAGAGCGCAAAATTTCTGTCTTACCGGAGCTGCGCGATTTCTATAAAGCACATCCCCCCGGCTTAGCTCCCTACATTTCGCTCGCGCTTGCCATGGGTCCGCCCCCGGAGTTCACTTTCACAACCCGCCAGGTGGATATTCCGCCCGATGCCGCGGCTCTCGATAAAATGCTGCCGCTGCTTGCCAGATTTTACGCCGAGGCCGATATAGCCGGCCTATGGAAGCGAGCGCAGCCAGCTTTCGATGGCGCAATTGAGGCCTACCATGAGCCAGTTACACGCCTGGTCAGCACTGTAAATTCCTACTTCCGAGCTCCGACAGAAGGTTATCTTGGCCGCCGCTTTATCGTCTACATCGATCTACTTGCCGCGCCCGGTCAAGTACAGACACGCAGCTACGGTGACCTTTATTATGTGGTTGCCACCAACTCGCGCGAGCCTCATATGGCTGAAATTCGGCACGCCTACCTCCATTTCCTAGTGGAACCGCTGGTCGCTAAGTTTGGTTTGGTCCTGATGAAGAGCGCATCCCTCGGCGATTACGCAGCGCCCGCTCCCGCGCTTGACGACTCTTATAAAAACGATTTTGTTCTGTTGACCGCCGAATCGCTCATCAAGGCGATTGAAAGCCGCCTGGATAAGAAGCCTGAATTGATTGCCCAGGCACTCTCCGAAGGCTTCATACTGGCTCCGTTTTTTGGCGAGCAGCTTATTAGTTACGAAAAAGAACCCGATGCCATGCGGTTGTATTTCCCCCGCATGATGGAACATCTGGACCGCACGCGCGAAGGCGCCCGGCTGGCCCACGTAACTTTCGCGCCGAAGAATGCTGAAAGACCAATCCGGTCAGTGGATCCTGCGCCGGTAAGTGCTTCCATGCGCTCCGTTATGCAGGGCGAACAGTTTTATACCGCCGCGGATTACGAACAGGCCCGCCAGCTTTATGTAAAATCTTTGGAACAGCCAGGCTCGCCCACGGACCATTCCCATGCCTATTACGGGTTGGCGCGCATCTCTCTGCGTCAGAATAATCCCGATCTGGCGGAACGGCTCTTTGAAAAAACACTGGAAACTGCGCCCGATGAGCAAACCCGCGGGTGGGTACAGGTGTATCTGGGCCGCCTCTCGGATTTGAGCGGCGATCACAAGAAAGCTTCCGCGCATTACGGGCTGGCGCTCACCCAAAAGGGTGCTTCCGCTCAGGCCCTCGCCGCGGCTGAAAAAGGAATCGAGGAAAATAAAAAAAGATGAGAACCACTCGCATGAACCGCACTCTCCGCGCCGGGCTACAGACGCTCGGCATTCTCTCGCTGGCATCGTTCACCATGCTCAACGCCCAGCCGAAACCCAAGTCGCAGGCTGAAGTTACGGCTTTGCAAGCCATGTTCAGCGCCACGGATTCCGATGGCCGCATCAAAGCCGGTGACGATGTGCTGCTTAACTTCGCCAACACGGAATTCAAGCCCTTCGTGCTGGTCACCATTGCGGATGCTTACAACCGCAAAGGCGACAACGCAAAAATGACCGTTTACGCGGAGCGAGCAATTGAAGCCGATCCGAAGAACTACCAGGCCATGCTGATGCTCGCCACCGGCATTGCATCCAAAGTCCGTGATAATGATCTGGATAAGGACGCCCGGCTGGCGCAATCTGAAAAATACGCGAATGATGCCATTGCCGCTCTACAGGACGCGCCTAAAATGAACCCCGGCATGACCGACGATCAATGGGCCGCTGCCAAGAAAGATTATGTGGCGGATGCTCACCAGGCACTTGGGATGGTGGCATCGACGCGCAAGAAGAACGATGTTGCGATCAGCGAATACAAGTTGGCCGTGAACACCGCCTCGAACCCCGACCCCGCCACAAGCGTGCGTCTGGGGCAGGCTCTCAACAAAGCGGGCAAGTACGATGAGGCCGTCGCGGTGCTGGATAAAGTGATGGCGACTCCCGACGTGAATGCTCAGGTCAAGCAGTTCGCGCAAGCGGAGCGCGTTCGCGCTGTTACCGCCAAGGGCGGCGCTGCGCCTGCTGTTAAATAACCCGCTTTACTCAATCTGAATGAGTGCGTGACAGCAAATCTTGACGAGTTCGAGAACCGGATCGGCTACAGCTTTCGCAATCGCGAATTGCTGGTCCGCGCTCTTACGCACTATTCCCACGTCAACGAACAACTGCCGCCCGGCACGCCCCGGACAGTACTCCACGATAACGAACAGCTTGAATTCCTAGGCGACGCCATCCTCGGCTTTATAGTAAGCGAACGCTTGCTCACTGAATTCCCCGGTGCCGCTGAAGGTAAACTCAGTGAAACCAAAGCGCTTTTCGTCAGCGCCTCACACCTGCTGGATGCCGCAAAAGAGATAGGCCTCGGCCGCTTTCTATTCCTTGGCCGCGGTGAAGAAATGAGCGGCGGCCGTGAAAAAAAAGGCATGCTGGCGGATTCCCTTGAAGCTCTCATCGCCGCCGTCTATCTGGATGGCGGCATCGATGCAGCGCGGCTCGTCATCACCAAAGCTGTTCTGCCGGAATCTTTCGAAGGCTTCGGCGCTCATAGCGAACGGATAGATTACAAGACCACTTTGCAGGAACTGGCACGTGCTCACAAGCTGCCGCTGCCGCACTACGAAATGGTGCGCCAATCGGGCCCGGAACATGCCAAGCTTTTCACCATCTCGGTGGTTGTAGGCAAGCAGTGGGCGGCTCAAGGCGAAGGCTCCACCAAGAAAAGCGCTTCACAAGCCGCTGCGAAACTGGCTTATAAAAAAATGATGGGTGGCGCGGCAACTTAGATCGGGTCGGCGGTGTAGACCACGCTGTTGTCATTTAAACAAAACCCGAATATCAAAATTCGGCCGGAATCGCAGATATTGATGCCGGTGTATCGCAGCAGATAATTGCCCGCGTCTGTCGTGTCACTGTTTGTGTATACCTGCCGCGGCATTCCGTCCGCTGGGCGTTGCACAATCACCAATGTTCCCAGGGCTTCCACAACCCCGTAATACACAATACTCCCCTGCCCATTCGCGGCAAATCCCTGAATGTAACTCATGCGGGAACCGTCGGGGAGAGAGTCTTCGGTACTGGCGGGCGCAGTTCATGTTTTTCACGAATCGAACACCGAAACATTACTCACCGCGAAAGGCAATGGGCTCATCAGGGCATAGAAATTGCCTTGCGCGGCGGTCAGGCCACTCGTGTCCGGCAGTTTGCCGGCAGCCAGCAGATCGCATAACGCACATTTCGCGGATGTGGCCGGCTTCGATTCTGAGCCGATCGTCGGCTATCCGGAAACAATCCTTTAGCCAGTGGTGTGGGACCGTCGGCTTCAAGCCAATCTCATCACACAGCTTCGAGACTGGCGCCTTGAGCAGATGCCGCAGCGGAATAGGGCTTTTTCTTCCGGAAGGTGGTGCTTCCGTTGCTACCTCATGCGTTCTCTGAATTACCTTACTGAGAGAATGCATTCTCAATTTTCCCGTTGAACCGGAACACTGCTTGCAAGCAGGTGATAAAAATTAAACGCGAAGAATATTGAGCTGGATTATCGCTCTTGTCGATGACGGAGCGCAGGTTGAAAGAGTGCGCGGGGCCTTGATCGGTCCAGAGAATCAACAAGAGATGGATGAGTAGTAGGGCAAGCATCTGGGACTCGCGGATAAAGGCGGGAGCGTTATGAAGCCATGGTGGGAGAAAGACAATCCCGGGAAGGAGCATGTGACCGTCTGGACCGTGTTCCCCGGAAGCACCAAGTACTTCGAGCCCAGCCAAGCCGCAGCCGGTGACTTCAAAGAAGAAGTAGCGGAATTTAAAGGGGTCAGCACTGGAAGCGGAATTGGAGTTCCAGGCGGCGGTTGCCGGTGCGTCAGGAGACGGAGGCCGCTGTTTGATTCGACAGTGACGCTTACGATTCGACAGCAAAAGATACAACAAAGTTTTGCTTATTTATTTTCGTTTACCTCCGACTTGCCGTTCTTCTTTATGACGAAGACGACTTTTTGCAACCCTTCTCGAACGGTAGTGCATCTCTTGTCCTTGAACGCAATGATTGCGCTTGGCGTCGACGTTTGCGATCCAACCATGGCGGAAGCAATTGTGGCACCGTTGAAATCAGTTCCATATGAACAAGTTCCCGTACACTGCATCAGATCCTGACCTTTTGTTTCCCGGTCGACTGCCGGAACAACCTTCTCAAAGATGGTCTTGACTTGTTCATGGTCTTTAGCAAGGTAGACAGTAATGCCGCAAGCTAAGTGGTCTGAGCTGTAAGAAACACGAAAGAACGTATCGCCGGTTACGAAGAACGTGTCGCCCGATACGTGTATAAATTTGTTCCCTAACGATTCATCCGATGTTTGGGCAACCGCTATGGAAGCTAGCAGTAACGGAAGCAGAATCCGTGTAAAGTGAGTGGCCATATAAGTAATTATCGCGGTCGATTATCGCTCATGACGATAACGGAGCGCAGGTTAAATAAGTACGCGGGGCTTGATCGGTATAGAATCCTAGCAGCCGAATATGCAGCTTAATTCCATATTGATACGCAGTACGATTGTGGCCGCGTTGGGCGGGCTGCTCTTTGGTTTCGATACCGCCGTGATTGCGGGGATTACCGATGCGCTGACTAAGACTTATCACTTGGACCCTTCGGGTTTGGGCTTTACGGTGGCGGCGGCGCTGGCGGGCACGATTGTGGGCGCCATGCTGGCTGGGTTTCCGGGGGAGCGGTTTGGGCGCCGGGATAGCTTGCGGGGCATGGCGATTCTTTATGTGATCTCGGCCATTGGCTGCGCTTATGCGTGGGACTGGAATTCGCTGGTGATTTTCCGGTTTATCGGCGGCTTGGGGATTGGCGGCTCGTCTGTGCTGGGGCCGATGTATATCGCTGAAATTGCTCCGGCGAAGTGGCGCGGGCGGCTGGTGGGATTTTTTCAGTTCAATGTGGTGGCCGGGATTCTGCTGGCTTACCTTTCGAACTACATCATTGGGACGCTTGGTTTCGGGGACGCGGAATGGCGGTGGAAGCTGGGGGTATCGGCGATTCCTGCGGCGCTGTTTTTCCTGATGTTGTTTGTGATTCCGCGCAGCCCGCGGTGGCTGGTATCGAAGGGGCGCATGGAAGAAGCACGCTCGGTGCTTCAGATCAGCGGGGCTGAAAACATCGATGACGAACTGGCGCAAATGAGCGCGACGGTGGACCAGGACCAATCGCATGGCGTGCAGCCTTTATTCGTGCGGCAATACCGGCTGCCAATTTTTCTTGCGATTTCGATTGGCATGTTCAATCAGCTTTCCGGCATTAACGCGATTTTGTATTACCTGAACGATATTTTCGCGAAGGCGGGGTTTACGAAAGTGTCATCCGATTTGCAATCGGTTGCGATCGGGGCGACGAATTTGTTGTTTACGCTGCTGGCGATGTCGATTATCGATAAGGTGGGGCGGCGCAAGCTGCTGATCACAGGGTCGATCGGTACGGCGCTGTGCTTGGGCGGGGTGGCGGCGGTGTTTGCGTCGGGCTCGCATGAGAATCTGCTGGTGTGGCTGCTGGTGGGATTTATTGCATTCTTCGCGTTTTCGCAAGGCGCAGTGATCTGGGTATACATCAGTGAAGTGTTTCCGAACCGGGTGCGGGCGAAGGGTTT
>JAYTGM010000123.1:0-6829 GCA_043733425.1 Terriglobia bacterium | reverse complement strand
TGAGAACCAAATGCAGCGATTCATCAAACGAAACCCCGGGCATTGCGCAAACAGCAGAGCGCGACCCCGGGGCTGTTCCTCCTATCGCTTAGACTTTGCCGCGAACCTTGTCCCAACCGTGGCGAATGGGATCTTTCATGCTTTCCCATGCACCTGCGCCGCGCTGTTCCCAGTTTGACCGGGCGCTAGATTCCACATCATTCCATTCGCGGCCCGCATATCGCGAATCGTTCGCGAGTTCGGAACCATATTGATAGCCTGGAGCGTAGGCATCGTATGGCTTGCCCTTGCTTTCGTAATTGTCGCGATAGTGGTCCCGATACATTTCCTTGGTGTCTTGCTGATAGCCGCTACGCGGATATACGCGGACGCCAGCCGGGGTTTTCTCAGCGGAAGCAGTGGAATTTCCATCCCGTTCATCGACACTTTCGGCACCGAAGCGTTCTAGCATCGAGACAGCGCTATCGGCACGCACGTCAGTGGTGGAAACCATCAGCAACGCCTGGCCTTCTTTTACCAGTCCCGAATAGTGGTGTGCGTCTTCCTCGGGAACGCCCATCGCGGTCATCGCTCCAATCAGGCCTCCGGCAGCGGCACCGATGCCTGCCCCTGTCAAAGCGGTGGCTAGAGGCCCGAGAGCAATAATTGGACCGATACCTGGGATAGCCAACGCAACCAATCCTAGGGCCAGTCCCGCAGCGCCGCCAATGGCGGCTCCTGTTCCGGCTCCGGAAGCTGCCACGCTACCATCGCCCATTGCTGCATTAGAATAATCACCCTTATGATCGCTTGCCACCACGCTGATATCTGAGCGGGAATAACCCTGCCCTTCCAGCTCGCGCGCTACTTCTTCGGCACGGCTGTAATCTGGAAATACTCCTACAACTGTCTTTGACATGATGGTTGCTTCTCCTGAGCTTTCCAGTTGCACGCAGTCATCCATGTGACAGCTCTGTTGTGGCGAACCGGACATTTGCACTTCTTTGGCCCGTGGCATACACTAACGTTTTCCATGTCTTTCTTTTTTAGCTACTCATTCTGGTACCGCTTTTGGGGCACAAACCTGAAGGCGCGAGTGGCACTGGCTTAACAGCCGAAACGGTTTACGTTAGACCAAGCCCACTCGCAAGAGTGGGCTTTTTCATTTTTTGGGAGAGAACGAAAAAACCAATGATTATTTCCATGAGGCCAAATGCGACACAAGCCGAAATCGACCATGTCTGCGAACGAATTCGAGAATATGGGTACCGTGTGCATTCCATTGCGGGCGAGGAGCGGTGCGTGATCGGGGTTGTGGGAACGGGCGATGTACAGGCGTGTCTCGAATCGCTAGAAGCCACGCCGGGTGTCGAGCGCGCCATGCGGATTTCCGCCCCGTACAAATTCGTCAGTAAAGAATTCAAGCCGGAGCACACCCGCATCAAGATTCGCGGAGCGGAAATCGGCGGCGAAGAGTTTGTCGTGATGGCTGGACCCTGCTCGGTGGAATCGGAGAAGCAAATCATGGAGACAGCGGAGGCCGTGCGCGCCGCCGGTGCCACCGTGTTACGCGGTGGAGCATTCAAGCCGCGAACATCACCCTATGATTTCCAGGGAATGGAAGGGGAAGGTCTAAAACTGCTGGCGAAAGCGCGCGAAGCAACGGGCTTGGCGATTATCACGGAAGTGATGAGCGAGAAGGACGTATCGTTAGTGGCCGAATACGCCGACATCATGCAGGTGGGGGCACGCAACATGCAGAACTTTTCGCTCTTGAAGACTTTGGGGCGCTGCGGGCGACCGGTGATGTTGAAGCGCGGCATGAGTTCCACCATTAAAGAACTGCTCATGTCAGCCGAATATGTAACCGCTCATGGCAATCCGGACGTGCTGCTCTGTGAGCGCGGCATCCGCACGTTTGAAACAGCAACGCGCAACACATGCGATATTTCCGCAGTTCCCGTACTGAATGAACTCACGCATCTGCCCGTGATTATGGACCCCAGCCACGCCACCGGTAAGCGCAGTCTTGTGCCTGCTTTGTCTCGCGCCTGTGTTGCTATTGGCGCGGACGGCTTGATTGTCGAGGTCCACCCCAACCCCGAAAAGGCGGTCAGTGATGGAGCACAATCTTTGACTTTGCCGCAGTTCGCGGCGATGATGCGGGAGCTTGCTCCTTATATTTCGCTGTGGAAGGAATCGCGTGCGCGTGCTCAAGCCGTGGCTGTATAGCAGCGGGCTGCTTTTTGCTTTACTTACCGGTTGCGCAAAGCACGAACCGCAGAGCACGGCGGAGTTGCTGAGACGCCTGCCAGCAGAGAGAGCGGCCATTATGCGCGTGGATGTGGACGCGCTCAGAAAAGCGGGCGTCTTGAATCTGCTTTTGGCGGGAAAATCAGCGGTGGATAGCGAATACCAAAGCTTTATCGATAAGACCGGCTTCAATTATCAGCGGGACCTGGATGAGGTGCTCGCTTCTTTCTCCCCGGCGGGTACGTTTTTGATTGTGAAAGGGCGCTTCGATTGGCCTAAGCTGGCAGCTTATGCCGGCAATAATGGCGGCTCCTGTTATGACCGCCTCTGCCGTATGCCGGGAAGCGTGCCGGAGCGGCGCATTTCCTACCTGCCGCTGGGAAACAATGTAATGGCAATGGCAATCGGCACCGATGATCTGGCGGCGACGCGGATGACCAAAGAGGCTGCGCCGCTGGGCTTTGATGTGCCGGGCCAGCCGCTTTGGGTAAGAGTATCCGGCGGCGTTCTGCGCGATAGCAAGGCGCTCCCTCCGGCCACACGCATCTTCACCGCAGCGCTGGGAGTGAGCGAGTGGGTCACCATGACTTTGGGACCAGCCTCAGACAACAGCTATGAAGCCCGCCTGGCCGCGGAATGCAAGAACGCGGAAGATGCCAGAATTCTGACCGTACAACTTACCAAGCTCACTGAGATGCTGAAAGGTTTGATGGGTAAAGCTAAGGCTGAAGACTTCGCGGGTGCCATCGCGGCCGGTTCATTTTCGCAATCCGGCACAAAGGTAACTGGCGTTTGGCCGATCCGTAAAGCACTGCTCGAAAGTTTAGCCGGCGCGAACTAATGCGCGGCCGCCTAGTGGTTTGCGGCAACCTGGTGCAGGATATTCTGGTGCATCCCGTAGCGGAGCCGCTGGCCTGGGGCACGACCGTAACCGTTGAACAGATTATTCAGAGCCTGGGTGGCAACGGAGGCACCACCAGCTTTACACTGGCGACGCTTGGCGTCCCGGTGACGCTGATGAGTCTCGCGGGCCGTGACGCAGCGGCTTCCGAACTCATCAAGACTCTGTCCGGTGCCGGCGTTGAAACCCAAATAGAACTTTGCGATCTTCCGACCTCTGTTTCCGTGTCGCTAGCTGACAACGTGGGACGGAGAGCTCTGCTCTACCAACTGGGAGCCAGTGCGGGCAATTTTGCGCGCCCTGTGATTCTGCCCGAAAATGCTGCCCACTTCCATCTGAACGCGATCTACCGGATGCGGGACCTGCGCCAGCTAGGCCCGGAACTGCTGGAACAAGCCAAGCGTCAGGGGCTCTCCACCTCGGTCGATACGCAGTGGGATCATCTTGGCGAATGGATGTCCGTGCTGGAACCGGCTCTCCGCTGGACCGATCTTTTGTTCGTTAATGAAGACGAAGCGCGCGAACTCACCGGGTTGCGCGACGCTCCCGCAGCGGCGTTGGCACTTCAAGATACCGGCGCAGCGGAAGTGGTGATTAAGCTGGGCGAACGCGGGTGTTTCGCCTCCACCGCTGAAGGCGATTTCTACTCGGAAGCATTTCCCGCAGAGCCGATAGACACGACCGGCGCGGGCGACGTATTTGTAGGAGCTTACCTGGCGGCGCTTTACCGCGGCCACCCCCATCGGGTAGCCGCGAAATTTGCGAATCGAACAGCCGCCGCCGCCGTCAGCGCGCTAGGGGCGACGGCAGGTCTTCAAAAGTTAGAGTTCGTTATAAGCCCGTAACGTCAGAAACTCGATGAAGTCCGGCGCAGTCGCGAACTCTGAAAACAGTTTGGCGGCCCGCTTCTCTCCTCCAATTTCATGGATCATTTGCTGGACCATGTCGCTGGTTACTGTGCGCCCGTCCTGCAGCTTGGCGCCGTTTTTGGCCCATTGCCAGATTTGGGCACGGGAAATTTCCGCAGTCGCGGCGTCTTCCATTAAGTTGTAAATGGGCACGGCACCAGAGCCGCGCAACCACGCGTCCAGATACTGAATGCCGACATCGATGTTCAGCCGAAGCCCCTCTTCTGTAATGTTGCCTTCCGGCACGGCTAGCAGATCTGCCGCTGTAATGCGCAAATCTCCCAACGGCTTATCGATTTGGTTCGGGCCCGGCATGTATTCGTCGAAGACCTGTTTCGCCACGGCTACAAGCGCCGGATGAGCTACCCAGGTTCCGTCATGGCCTGCAAGTACTTCCCGCAGCTTATCCTGGCGAACCTTCTCAAGCGCGCGATCGTTCGCTTCGGGATCGTTCTTAATGGGAATTTGAGCAGCCATGCCGCCCATGGCGTGAATGCCGCGGCGGTGGCAGGTTTGAATCAGCAGATCGACATAGCTTTTCAGGAAATGCCGGTCCATTGTGACTTCAGCCCGGTTCGGGAGCGTGAAGCCAGGAAGGTTGCGCAGTTTCTTGATGAAGCTGAAGATGTAGTCCCAACGGCCGCAATTTAAACCGGCGGAGTGGTCGCGCAATTCGTATAGAATCTCGTCCATCTCAAACGAAGCCAAAATGGTTTCGATCAATACTGTGGCGCGGATGGAGCCTTGCGGAATGCCTAAGCGGTCTTGGGACCAGACGAAAATATCATTCCACAAGCGGGCTTCGTGGTGGCTTTCCAGCTTCGGAAGATAGAAATACGGGCCCGACCCGCTTTCCAGCAGCGCCTTCGCATTGTGAAAGAAATATAAACCGAAATCGAAAAACGAACCCGATATGGCGGTGCCGTCTACATCGAAGTGCTTCTCGATCAAATGCCATCCGCGTGGACGAACCATCAGCACCGCGGGTTTATCGTTTAGTTTGTAGTGTTTACCTTCGGGGCTGGTGAGTTCGATAGTCCGGCGCACCGCTTCGTAAAGGTTCTGCTGGCCGTTGATGACATTTTCCCAAGTGGGGGAATTTGCATCTTCCATATCCGCCATGAAGACGTTCGCGCCGCAGTTCAGCGCATTGATAATCATCTTCCGATCGACGGGACCGGTGATTTCGACACGCCGGTCGCGCAGGTCGGGCGGGATGGAAGCTACTTTCCAATCGCGCGCGCGGATGGATTCCGTTTCTTCAAGGAAATGCGGCAGATCACCAGAATCGATATCCCGCTGGCGTTCCACGCGCCGCTCCAATAGTTCGAGCCGCCTCGGTTCGAACTGGCGCGAAAGATCAGATACAAATTGCTTTGCTTCAGCGGAAAGAACCTCCATTAGTTGATCCCACACATGCCGGGAGTCCGGCACATTCCACCGCCACAGCCACCGCCGCCTTGCGGTTCCGGGGAGACCCCGTTGGCACGCGCGGCAAAGGTGGATTGCTGGCGCGTGAGATGACGTTCGCCACAGGACGGGCATTCAAGGCCCACCGGTTCAGGAGTTGCCCGGACGAGTTTTTCAAACTTCGTTTCACAGGTATCGCACTTATATTCGTAGATCGGCATATTCTTACTCCACCAATAAAGCACAGATACGGTCGATGGTTTCGCGAATGTCTTTAGAAGGGCCGTTGTAGTTGTTCACCAAAATGGCGAATGCCAGCCTGTGACCGTTTCGGCGCACCGCGTAACCAGAGAGCGCGCTGGTGTGAGACAGGCTTCCGGTTTTGGCGAACACCTTTCCTTTCGCTTTGCTGTTCGCGAAACGAAGCCGCAACGACCCATCGACGCCAGCAACGGGCAGTAAGCTTGCGAAATCCGCTGCCAGGGGCGATTTCGACATGAATTCAAGCAGTTGAACGACGGCATGGGGAGTGACAACGTTGAGACGCGACATTCCCGAGCCATCGTAAAAGTTATAGTCTTCTTTCACGATTCCCGCCTGCGAGGCGAAGTCAACAAGCGCCTTGAGGCCATCGCGGCGGCTTCCCTGCCCTACCAGCCGCAGCAGAATTTCAGCGTGGAGATTCTGGCTCACTTTATCCGTGACCCGCAAATCTTCAATCAGCGGCGGTGAGCGATGCGCCGCAAGAGCGATTCCGGTTTGCGAAACAGGCGCCACCTGCGATCCCTGATAGCGATGTAGCGCAACGGCATTCCCGGCGACGGTGATGCCCTGGTCGCGAAGAGCCGCAATGAGAGCGAGTGCTGCAAAACGTGCCGGGTCGTCAACACCGAGGGAAAAAGTTTCGCCGTTGTCCGTGGGCGGCATGGTTCCCCAGAGCCGGAGCGTTGTTGAACCGGCTTCGCGGTTGATATGAAGATCTAGCTCCGGCCCGCTCACAATCTGGTTTTCCACCGTAAAAACAGGGAGCGCGGGCACGAAGGTCAACAGAGCCGGTTCTACCGTCAGTGAAATGGAATTGTCGTTCACGGCAAGCGCGCTCACCGCGGTGCCGTCGCTGGTGGCGGGGTCGTCGACGCCCCAGCCTGGGCCGTAGGGTTCGTAGACAAAGCGGGTATCGTCTCCAATGACATCGCCCTGGATGGAACGAACTCCCCGGTCGAAAAGCTGGCGCGCCAGATCTCGCATGGCAGTCAGGGGATCGAGTTTGGGCGCTTCTGGATCATAGGGAATGGTACGACCGGAAAGGTTCGGATCACCGGCGCCGATGAGCTTCAAGGAACCCGAAATGCGGCCTTCGGCATCGGGCGGCGCTAAG
>JAYTGM010000122.1:0-2431 GCA_043733425.1 Terriglobia bacterium | reverse complement strand
GAGTTATGCGATGCGCCGGAACTTACGGCGCGGTTAAGCGATTCCGCGGGGAACGTACTGGGGCTTTCTGAGCAGCCACGCAAGTCTCCCGCAAATAGCTGGTGAATGCTTCCATGGTCTTGGAAACGTAGCGCCGTTCCAGTCTGACGTAACCCACTCGCCGTGTAGCTTTAGGATCGATAGGAATTAAACGGCAGCCCTCGGCGGCGCGCCTTGCCATCTCTGGCACGATACTGACGCCGAATCCCGCGCGGATCAGTTCGAAGATGCTGGCAAATTGATCTGCCTCGAAATGCGCTTCAAAGCGGGCGCGCCCGCGCTCGCAAACAGTCAGCGTTTCTTCTCGCAGGCAGTGGCCGTCTTTCAGAATCAGGAGGCGTTCGTGAGAGACGCGGCGCAACTGAACCTGCAGGGCGCCAGCCAGCGCGTGATCTTCCGGCACCGCCAGGTAGAGCGGCTCGCAAAATAACTCGCTCATCACCAGACCTGCCCCTTCCACGGGCACGCTGACGATTGCGATATCAAGCACGCCATCCTGCACCTGCTTGAGTAATTCATCTGTTGTGGCTTCGCGAAGGTGCAGATCCACTTGAGGGTAGCGGTCCACAAACCCGCGCAGCGAAGGCGTCAGAAAATACGGCAGGATGGTGGGGATCGCACCCACACGGAGAACTCCGCCAATGCCTTCCCGTGCTGTTTCCAAATGGCGTGGCAATGCGGCGGCATCTTCCAGCAAGGCCCGTGCCTTGGGCAGCAAAGCCTCGCCGATAGGCGTTAATTCCACGCGCCGATTCAGACGCTCGAAGAGCGTGGAGTTGAGTGCCTGTTCCAGTTTGCCCACTTGCTCGGAAAGTGACGGCTGCGCTAACCCCAATTCAGCCGCGGCCTTAGTGAAGCTGTTGGTTCTGGCGACCGCGCAAAAGCATTCCAGTTGCCTCAGGTCGAAGCCGCGTTGCACTTTACCTCCCATAGGGTTTCCCGATACAGATTATAGCTCCAATCGTATAAACCTATGTGAATGGCGAGCATAGTCTCAACGCTGAGGGATTTGCATTATGACCAAGAAGCACCTGCTCACCGTTCTGAGCGCCGGAATGATTACGGCACAACAAAAGCCTTTAACGACCAATGCCGGTACACCGGTTGGCGATAATCAGAATTCCAAGTGCGCCGGTGAAGAAGGGCCGGTACTGCTCGAAGACATTCACCTGATTGAAAAGCTAGCTAGTTTTAACCGCGAACGCACCCCAGAGCGTGTGGTGCACGAACGGAATCGGGGCGACGGCACTGATGTTTGCAGCCATGACAGCGCGCTTCGACGTGGTCCAACTGTTGCGGAAATATTCCGCTGACGTTGACGCAAGCGACGAGCGGGGCCTTACTGCCCGGAAGTCAGCTGAGCAGCAAGGCAAGGACGAGTTGGTGAAAGTGTTAGAAAAGCACCGAAGCAATAGTCCTTCTTTGCGATAACGGCCTGTTGCGTGTTTCTGCTTCTGCATGCCTTTTGTTATTACGCAGGATGGAACAGAGATCTCGTACCGTGATTGGGGTGCCGGAACGCCGGTAGTTCTGATTCACGGATGGCCGCTCGATCAGGACATGTGGGAACGGCAGGCGAATTTCCTGGCCGGCCAAAAGCTTCGGGTCATCACGTATGACCGCCGCGGCTTCGGACATTCCGGGCAACCCTGGAATGGCTACGATTACGACACCTTCGCAGCCGATTTGAATACCTTGATGGAGAAGCTGAACCTCACTGGCGCAACGCTGGTGGGTTTCTCGATGGGCGGCGGAGAAGTGGTTCGATACTTGAGCCGGTACGGTTCGGCGCGCGTGACTAAAGCGGTTCTGATTTCAGCCATCACCCCGTTTCTGATGCAGACTGCCGATAACCCGGAGGGCGTAGACCCGAGCGTCTTCGATGGAATGGGCGAAAGTATTCTGAAGGACCGAGCAGCCTTCCTGAAAGCCTTTGGACCAAACTTTTATGGACGCTCGCTGGTGAACCATACGGTGTCCGAATCGGTTCTGGAATGGACGCAGGCGGTGGCGTACCGGTCCTCGCTCAGGCCCACCATTGCGGCGGCGAAGGCCTTTGCGCAGACGGACTTCAGGGCAGACATGGAGGGCATCACGATACCGGTGCGGATTATTCATGGCACCAGCGATGCTATTGTTCCAATCGATAAATCCAGTCGCAGGTCAGCTAAGATTCTGCCTAACGCAACGCTTACCGAATACGATGGTGAGCCGCACGGGCTTTTTTTCACGGCAGCAGAACGCTTGAACCGTGAACTGCTGAGCTTCATAGAGGGCTAAGGCTCTAGCCGATTCCGTTTTTGGCGGCTTGCTCCATTACGCTGGCAAACTCATCGATTTCTTCAACGGTGGTGTAAACGTTTGGCGTGATGCGCAGGCCGTCATATTCCGG
>JAYTGM010000121.1:0-6896 GCA_043733425.1 Terriglobia bacterium | reverse complement strand
AAGACCGTGGATTTCATCCTGAGCCGGAAGCGCGACGGGAACTGAGCAACCGGCGGCCTGCATCTACCTCAATAAAAATAGGGATTACTGGCAAGCGGTGCCCAGAGCCCTCCATGGCAACCATACTCAAATTATTGAGCGCGAACCGCTTGCCGACCGTGCCAAGAAAAACGCGTCAGCTGCCAGGAATCCGCGCCACTTCATTGTTTCAGACATTCAGGTCTCCTATTCAGAACCACCTACGCATTCAACTCGCTACGCAACCGCGAACTCATCGCGATGATGATGGAAATAATGATCGAGCGCGAGCTTGTTTTTGCTGGAAAGGGAATCGCTCATTAAGGTCATCTCCGCTGGGGTGAGCGGCTTGAAGGCGCGGGCCATCTTCGTGTTTTCCACGATCAGATCGAGCGTGGGCATGCCTACCGAAACGGTAGAAACGGGCAGCGACAGCGAATAGTAGAGCAACTTCTCCGGTGTTGCCTGTCCAGCCAATCCATCGGCGGCAAACGCTTTCATCGCGATGATGCCCATGTTTTTTCGCTTGGCCACCGGCAGGGCGATTGTCTCAAAGCTTGCCTTTATATCAGGGTTGATGATCATCGCGGAAGCGCCAGCCGCATTCTTTCCTGACTTCATTCCCGCAAGAGCGGCATTCAGTGCCATTTGCACGCAATCGAAATCGTGACGTTCCAGTGCTGTCTTCAAGACTGTCGGGTCATTGTGGCAGGTGATGCCGATGAACCTGGTCACTTTCTGATCTCGCAGTTTGATCAGCGTGTTGAGGATTCCGTCTTTCGCCTCAATGCGCGCCAGATCGTCTTCGTCCTTCAGTTCGTGAATGTGGATCAGATCCAGTTGATCCGTCTGCAGGCGTTTCAGGCTGGCTTCGATGATGGCCTGCACCTTTTCACCATTTCGTTCCTGCATCTTTGTGGCGAGGAAGACTTCTTTGCGACGGGTGGCCATTACTTTGCCGACCCGTGATTCACTCAGACCTTGCCCATAGGCGAACGCCGTATCGAGATAAGTGATCCCCATGTCGAGGGCGCGGTGGACAGCTTCCACCGCCTTGTCTTCCTCGCGATACATTAGAAACCGGCTGCCGCAACCAAAAGCCAGCTGCGAGACCGATACGCCGGTGCGCCCGAGAGTTCTTTTTGGAAGCGTGTTTTTCCCTTCGGCAGCGTATCCGGCCGCCGTTGCCGCCAATGCTACCGAGCCTATAAAACCACGTCGTGAAATGCTCATCGCTTGTCCTTGTTTTTCACTTACTTGTTCCGGAAATGCCCAAAAGTTTAGCCGGGTTCAGCTTAGTCATTGTGGCTAACTCGGCGTCGCTGAAGCCTTCTTTCTTCATGCCCTGCAGGTAAAGCTTCCAACCTTCCATAGGGAACGGGTTCTTCACCTGTCCCAGATCGCTTGAAAGAATTGCGTGCTCCACGCCGATGCCCCTGATTGCCGCGGCATAATCGGCAAAAGTGAATTCCTTATACGGCCCAATCAGGCCGTTATAGACGAACTCCACGTACGCTCCTGCCTTTGCTGCTTCCTGCATCTGCGCAAGGTTCATATGGATGGGCGCGATCATGGCGTGAGTGACCACGATTCGTTTCACGCCCTGCCGAACGGCTTCCTGGATCAGAATGAGCGCTTCCACAGCGGTAGGGTGCCCCGTCTCCATCACCAGGTCATGTTTCGCTATCACCGCGATTACCTGCTTCACCTCCGGAAGAAGTTGGCCATCCTTCGATACCGCAACCGACGGACGATTCTCCTTTGAGTAGCGGACCTGGGCCTCCTCATCGAAGGAGCCCATCCAAACCACCTTGCCAAATCCACCTTTCATTTTGGACATGTGTTCCACGGCGGCAGGATTCATTCCCCCTACACTCAGGTTCAGGTCCACGCCGCCGAAGATTTCAATTCCCGGAACTTCCTTTCGAATCAGGTACGCGATGGCCGCCGTGGATTCGTAGTGATTCTTCAGAACCAAGCCACCCATGCCTGCGCGCTTCGCTTCCCGGGCGAGATCGAGCGCATCGATCTTGCGGGGAATGCTGTCCGGGTCCGAATGGACGTGAATGTCGATGATTCCACTGAGCGATTGCGCACAAAGGATGACGGGCGCGAAGATGAGCAGAACGGCGGCGAGTTTAGACAAACCCCAGTTCCTTGAGCGCCGCACCGGCACCCTTTAAGTTACCCAGCTTCATTTCAGAGTACTTGCGCGAAAGAATCACGCCGTGCGAGCCTGCGCGAAACGCGGCAAGCACGGCCTGCTTAGTGCCCTCCGAAGTGCATTTGGAATGGTCCGGGGCAGTCGGGATATCGATGTCGATGCCAGGCCAGAGTTTTGTCTTGGTGCCGGCCAGGGCATCGTAAGCCCGCTTCGATTCCCGATAGACATAATCAGAAGACAAGCCCGTCTTGGGAATCTCCGCGTAGTCCTTCTCGTGATAGTTCAAGACCCGATAGTGGAAGTCCAGCAACTCCTGAGCGGGAACATCACCGTAGATGGATGAGCCGACATTATCGATGTAGGTTGCCATTCGCTCCCCGCCGCAGTTGTGATAAATCACAATCTTCAGGAAGTCGGAGTATTTGGATAACTCGGCTAAATCCTGCTCCGCGCGGTAAATGGGATTAAAAGAATTGTTATGCCAGATGTGCCAGCCTACGCCCATGGATGGCTTTACTTCTTTCACCTTCTGGTTAATGGCTGCGTAGGTCTCGCGTAAGCTGTCGGTCCAAAGCATTTCCCAGGAGAGCAGCTCAGGGTACTTCAGCATCAGCCGCCAAAGCGTAACGTAGTACCCGTCTACGGGACGCTGTTTGGCGCGGCCCGCGCGGACGAATTTTTCCAACTCCAGAAACCCTTCCCGCGCACGTTCCACATTGATGCCGCGTTGTTTGGCCTTTGCCTGGCAGAAGCCGCAGAAGCATGTCACTTTCCCCGGGTCGGAACGGGAGTGGCTGGCTCCAAGAGCGTTCGAAAAAGCGCCCTGCCGTTCCGAACCCCACATGATGCCGTCGATCTCATAAGTTCTGGTCCAATCTTCCGCGATCGCCAGCAGCCAATTCCGGTAATCGGGGTTGTTGAAACAAAGTGTGGATGCGTTCTTGCCGGAGAGTTCCTTCTCCTGAAGCTTTTCGATATTTGGCAGGTCGGCGCGGAAGACATCCTCGTACCAGCAGATGGTTTTTAATCCACGCTTTCTGGCCGAAGGAAGTACAGACTCCAGGACATCGTACTTGCCGAACTCCGGCGCGCGGAAGTCCTTGAAGACAGTGTTTTTGTAGTATTCCGGGTGAATCGCGGTGTAGCTTCCACCGTGGAACGTACCGGTGTCGTACTCTTTCTTGCCATGATCGGGAAGTGGTTGTCCGGGGATCTGTCGTCCGGCGATGCCGCGGCCATAAGTAAAGGTCGCCACGAAAAGGGTGTTCACCGAAGCGTCCTGCTGGAGTTCATCCAACACTTTTTCAGTGCCTTCGTCGATGAACGAGACCGCGCCCACCTGCATGCCGATCATTTTGTCTGGGGTCTTTTGAGCAGATGACTGCTGGGCAGCCGCAAGCAACATTCCACCGGTGGCGCCTTGTATAAAATCACGACGATCGAGTTCATTCGGCATATAAGTTAGAAGTACAGTTTCAATGCTGCCTGCAGGGTTCTATTGGCATTCAACGTACTGGTGATGGTGCCTGCGGCCGCGGCTCCAATCGTCGCGTTGGGCGCTGAGAATGTGGGGTGGTTCGCCAGATTGAAGGCCTCGGCGCGAATTTCCAACCGGCGTGCTTCGGAAATTGCAAAGCTCTTTTTAACGGTCATATCCACGGCGATCAGGTGGTTGGCGCGAAGAATATTCCGGCCCGAATTCCCGTAAGTGTAAAGCGCGGGAACCGCGAAGTCATCCACGTTGAACCAGCGGCTGGGAGTCGGGTTGGCCAGTGTGCCATTGCCAGTGCGGTTTGGCCGTTGATTGGAAACGCCGGTGTTGGCCCGGTCGCCCGAAATGACGGGTGTAAAAGGAAGGCCGGAACGGGCGGACAAAATGCCGGCGATCTCCCATCCGCCCAGAAACCCATTCACGATGGGGTGAGCGCTGCTCATGAAGTGCCGCCCTTTGCCGAACGGGAGTTCATACACAGAGCTTACCGCTAAGTTCTGCGGTAGATCGTAATCGCACACGGCATAGTTCTGATGCAGCATGCCAAAGAAAATCGGCGTATTTTGGTTCGACCCCAGGTCCAGGCACTTGCTGTAAGTGTAAGAGCCGAGCAGTTGAAAACCTTGCGAAAACCGCTTTTCCAGTTTGACCTGCAAAGAATCATAGTTTGCGATTCCATTGGTAAGGCCAAGCGAGAACTGGCCCCACTGCTGGAACGGACGGCGGCTCTGTATACTGCCCGGTCCGGGAGCCGGAACGTTGTCGGGAACCGAGATAAGCTGCGTATGGCTGGAGTGGTTACCGACGAAGGCGACATCCAAAGAGAGTCCCTTTACCAATTCGGTCTGAACGGCGAGATTGTACTGCTGCATGTAAGTGTGCTGTAAATCGAGCGGTGCTGAGAACACGTTGGGCGCAACGCAGGTTAACAGTACAAGGTTTGAACCCGCGCAGGGCTGACCGGGTTTCGGGTTGGGCGCGACCAGCGGCTGACCGAGGAACGGCGAACCCCAGGTAAAGGTTGGATTCGGCACTGTATTATTTGTGGTCTGGGTAATTTCAAATGGAGGCGTCTTGGCCCATTGCAGGCTGAGATTGGTGTCGAAGAAAACCGTAAAGATGCCGTACGCGCCGCGAACTACAATCCGTTCGTGGCCTTTCGGATGCCAGGCAAACCCAAGACGGGGCGCCCATTGGCCTGGACCGGTGGTGCGGATCGAATCCGGGCGTCCGATTGTGTCCGTGCCGATTATTCTATCCATGAACAACGGTTGCAGGAGCGGAATCTCCGGCTGCGCGGTGGGGTTGATCAGCTTTCCGTTGTGCATCGGTACGATGATTTTTCCTGTGCTGTAATCGATCGCGGAAGTCTGCCCGCCGATCCCATTGAAGAAGGGATTGTATTCCCAACGTAGGCCCAGGTTGAACGTCAGGTTGGAACTCGCCCGAAACGTATCCTGATAAAACAAAGACCATTGGTTGGCGATGTTGCCATACAACGATAAAGGATAAGCGCGGAATACGCTGGAAGGAAGCCCCAACAGATAATCGGCGAAGCCGTTGGTGGTGTAATTGCCGCTGAAGGTAAACTGGCCTTCTTGTGACTGGCCATTGAAGAAGCCGTGCGTCTGGTGATACAACTGGGCGCCGAACTTCATTTCGTGCTTGCCGTTGCTGTAGCTCACGCTATCTGTGTACTGCCAGGTGCGAATCCGGTTTGCCTTGGGCAGGCTATTGCTGCCGGAGCCGGAAAAACCCGTATAGCCGGTTACATTGACGAGGGGGAAGCTGGGATCGAGTTGAGTCTGCTCGAACCCGGTTATTCCGGCCTGCTGCAAAAAATTTGTGCCGGGCAGAACTGCGCCGAACAGAAAGTAATCACGGTAATAACCAAGCCGAAGTTCATTTATCCAATGCGGGTTGAAGACGTGGGTTTCGGTGATGGCCAGGTTTTGCGCGCGGCTATGAAGCGATTGAATCCCGAGTGTGAAGTATTGATTCGGGTCAGACTCCTGGTTGTCGCTTACCGAATACCTGCTCATCAGGTGGTCGGCATTGGTGAGTTGCGCGTCGATCTTGAGATCGCCCTTGTTCGGATCGAGCGCCTGCGGCGCGTTAAAGCTTCCCTGCTGCTGCGTGGGCATGTACTTCAGAAAGTAGAGTGCCTGAGGGGAAATTCGGCTTACGGGGATCACGTTTCCCGGAAAAGCTTTGCCTGTCAACGGGTCCGTAATGGCTTTGCTGCCGTTGAAATCTCCGGCGCGCATGGCGTCAGTTGGCAATGTGTCTTTGAAGACGATGTCCTGGCGCTGCCGCGTTCCTTCGAAGTCAGTGAAGAAAAAAACTTTGTTTCGTTTGATGGGTCCGCCAACGGTCCCGCCGAATTGGTTGCGCTTCAGCCCGTTCTTGGTGGAAGCAAAGTAATTTCGCGCGTCCAGCTTGTCATTGCGAAGAAATTCAAATACCGTCCCATGAAAGGCGTTGGTACCGCTCTTCAACGTGGCACTGACTACGTTGGGCGTATGACCGTATTCCGCGGGCATGTTTGCGGATTCCACTTTGAACTCCGCAAGCGCATCGACGTTCGGCTGGATATTAGTGCCGCCCTGCTCGTACTCCGTGATATCAACGCCGTCGAGGAGCCAACCGTTGTAAATGAAACCCGTGCCATTAATCTGGACGTTGACAGCGGAAGACCGAATCGAACTGCCACCCGTCCGCGTGCGGTCCCCGCCCGGCGTGTAGCTGGCACCGGGAACCAGCGCCACCAGTTGCCAAAACTGCCGTCCATTTAACGCCAGGCTCTGAATAGACCGGTTTTCCACAACGGTGCCGACCGAAGAACTTTCGGTTGTTAAAAGAGGCGATTCGCTCGAGATGCTGATTTGCTCACTAACGGCTCCAAGTTCTAATTCGAAATCAAGTTCCGCGTTTTGATTAATCTGTAAAGTAAGAGACGGAATCACAGAAGTCTTAAATCCCGGTGCCCTGACTGTGACGCGATACTCTCCAATGGGCAGGTTTGGGATTGTGTAATACCCGTTGGCACCGGCCTGCATTTCCCGGGCAAGCCCGGTTTGGGCCTGAGATGCAATTACAAGTGCGCCCGGGACACTGGCGCGTTGAGCATCCCGAACCACGCCCGAAATTACGGCGTTTGTACTCTGCCCGAATACAGGCGCACTGTAAAGCAACGTGACACATGCGGCAAACAAGGCGCGC